>DATCZZ010000064.1:0-9980 GCA_036525635.1 Psychromonas sp.
CGCGGAACTAGATCAACCGGTAGCAACTTTTAAACAATCATCATGGGTGAAAACATATCAGATAAACATTAACAACACTGAGCTGCAGATTTGCTCTTTGCCCGGCGTATTCAGTTACGGTGAGTTAGATAAGGGCAGTGAGTTATTATTACAAAACTTACCGGATAACATGTCAGGCAGAGTACTAGATTTCGGATGTGGTGCAGGTGTAATTGCTTGTTATATTTTAAAGAAACACCCTCAACTGCAGGTGGATCTGGTCGATATTAACGCCTTTGCTTTAGCCAGTGCGAAATTGTCACTGCGCAGTAATAAATTGCAGGGCAATACCTTCCCCTCAAACGTATTTTCAGAAGTCAAAGAAAAGTATAATATCCTTCTTTCCAACCCGCCGTTCCATTCTGGCAAAAACACCGATTACACAGCCGCTGAAACCTTTATAAATCAATCTTATGCGCACTTGAAGTCAGATGGGAAACTGTTTATCGTAGCTAATAAATTTCTAAATTATGAATCATTGCTTAGCGCGGCATTTTCAAATTTAAAAATTGAGCAAGAAAACAACAAATTTAAAGTATTGAGCTGCAGCGCAACAAATTCAAAGAGTTGATTTATATCACAGAAAACTCAAAGTCTTGAATTGCATCACAATAATTTGCTAAAAAAAAAATATTTACCGTGATATTGTTATGATTACAGTATTATACAAGGCGCTGTCCCATAAGACTGTTGGTGACTTTATTTAATCAGCTCACTGCCCCATAGATAGGGGCTTTACAGTGAGCTGAATGTCTTTAAAAAGATGTTGTCATTTTATCCATTACAACGAAAACAGTTGCATGAAATAGCCTCGAATAAAAGGATCTAATCGCAATATAAATCCACTATACAAATAACAATAACATTCACATTAATTTTATCTGGAGATCTTTATGGCTGGCATTCTTGCTATGATTCTTGCAGGAGGAGAAGGTTCCCGCCTTTTTCCCTTAACTCAAACTAGAACAAAACCCGCAGTACCTTTTGGTGGAAACTATCGTTTGGTCGATTTTGCATTAAATAATTTTGTCAATGCTGACTTAATGAAAATTTATGTCTTAACTCAATTTAAATCCCAGTCTTTAAATATCCACTTACGCAAGGCATGGCGCCTGTCAGGCATCGGCAAAGCAAACCGTTTTATTGAACCAATTCCAGCACAGCAACGTGTTAATAAAAATTGGTATTCCGGTACCGCCGATGCAATTTACCAAAATGCCCGTTTTATAGAAAAAAGCGGCCCGGATCACGTATGTATTTTTGGTAGTGACCACATCTATAAAATGGATGTTCAACAAATGGTTGAATATCATAAAGAAAAAGGCGGCGCATTGACGGTTTCAGCAATTAGAGTTGCGAAACAGCATGCCTACCATTTTGGTATTATAGAAATAGATGAAGAAGGCCGTATGATTGGTTTTGCTGAAAAACCAGCAGTTGAAGATGCGAAAACGATTCCCGGTGACCCTGATCATGTTTTGGCCTCAATGGGCAACTATATTTTTGAGTCAAAAACTTTACTTAAAGAATTATATGAAGATGCTGCAGACAGCGAATCTGCACATGACTTCGGTAACAATATCATTCCAAAACTTTACCCTCAGGGTAATGTTTTTGTTTATAAATTAAGTGATAACTATATTCCTGGCGAGCCGGCAATGGCATATTGGCGCGATGTGGGTACGCTAGACTCATACTGGGAAGCCCATATGGATATGCTCAAACCAGAAGCGCCATTCTCTCTTTATAACAAAAACTGGCCGCTGCATACCTATCACCCGCCACTACCACCGGCAACATTCCGTGATCCCGATGGCGCGATAAATGATGTCGCACAATCATTGATTGGTGCAGGTTCATATATAAACGGTGCGACCATTAAAAACTCTGTTTTAGGATTCCGTAGTCATGTCTGCAAAGATGTTGTCATTAAAGATTCCATTTTCCTTGGTAATGCAAAAGTAGGCGCGGGCTGCCGCTTGACTAAAGTTATTCTGGATAAGAATGTGGAGATTGCCCCGGGCACTGTTATCGGAGAAAACTTAGAAGAAGATCGTAAGAGATTCACTGTTTCGGATGAAGGGGTTATCGCCATCGCCAAGGACAGCAGAATCGGTTTTTAATAACGCTTTTTCAGTGGGCAATTAAATGCTTGCCCATTTCCGTTTTTATTCTAAATAAATAGGTTTTTAAGATGCCAAAAGTTCTATCAATGATTTTAGCGGGTGGTGAAGGTTCTCGCCTTTACCCATTAACCCAGTCGCGTACTAAACCCTCTGTGCCATTTGGCGGCAGTTACCGTTTAGTTGATTTTGCATTAAACAATTTTGTTAACTCCGACTTACTGCGAATTTACGTTTTAACACAATTTAAATCCCAGTCACTCAACCAGCATTTGAGCCAGGCATGGGAGCTCAATAGTATTACCGATACCTTTATCGATGCAATTCCAGCGCAAATGCGCATGGGTAAACACTGGTATTCAGGTACAGCCGATGCGATTTATCAGAATATTCAATTCATTAAAGAAGATGAAGCTGAACTGGTCTGTATTTTTGGTAGTGACCATATCTATAAAATGGATATTCGCCAGCAAATCGCATTTCACGAAGAAAAAGGTGCAGTACTGACGGTATCAGCCATTAAACTGCCTAAAGAGCAGGCTTACCACTTTGGTATCATCGAGATTGATGAAGAAGGCCGCATGATAGGTTTTGCGGAGAAACCTGCGGTTGCAGACGCGAAAACAATTCCCGGCGATCCTGATCATGTACTAGCTTCTATGGGCAACTATGTTTTTGATTCAAAAGCATTACAGGCGGAGCTAATCCGAGACGCAGCACTAGAAGACTCAAGCCATGACTTTGGTAAAGACATCATTCCGCACCTTTACCCACAAGGCAAAGTATTTGTTTATGACTTTACAACCAATACCATTCCAGGTGAATCAGGTGAGACATACTGGCGCGATGTAGGCACAATTGAGTCATATTGGGAAGCTAATATGGACTTGATTAAAGATACACCGCCTATTACGCTATACAACCGCAAATGGCCGATGCATACCTACTACCCGCCGCTTCCGCCAGCTAACTTTAGAAATACCGATCAGTTCGATTGCCGCATAAGTCGTTCTCTGATTTCAGATGGCGCCTACATCACCGGGGCATTGGTCAATAAATCTGTATTAGGCTCCAAATGTGTTATAGGTAATGGAACAGAGGTTCACGAATCTGTCCTGATTGGTGAATCAAACATAGGTCAAAACTGTAAAATCCTTAAAACCATCATCGATAAAGATGTGCATATTGCCGACAATGTTCAAATTGGCGTCGATTTGGAGGAAGACAAAAAACGCTTTACCGTCTCCGATGAAGGTATTGTCGTTATCCCTAAAGGCGCAAGAATCGGTTTTTAACCTGCACTCTGTCACTACAAGCAAATAATAACAGCCAAAAGCCACACTCCATTGTGGCTTTTTACTTTCATTTCACTTTATTAAATGATCACAAATCATAAAAAAAAGTCACAATAACCAAGCATTTAAATGAACAATAGTCGATAATTGAAAATGAAGACAACACAACTATTTTTGATTTTAGCAAACAAATGTAGATAAATAGTTCTGTGGATTGATAGTGTACAGTGGCAGGATTGCCAAAGGAGTTATTCATTGGATAAAAAACTAAAAATTCTCTTCATCTCCTCAGAAGTCGAAGAATTCTCAAAAACAGGTGGGTTGGCTGACGTTGCAAAATCATTACCAATCGAATTACGTAATCTTGGTCATGAAATTAAAATCATCACACCATTTTACCGTACGATTAATCACCGAGAAGATGCTCAGCACCGTTTTAATTTAACACTCAGCACAGACTATTCCCGCCCCGATGTCCACTTTCAAGTGCACGAGTTAAATTTGGACGGCATTCCCGTTTTAACAATTGATAATGCCCATTATTTTGACCGTGAGGGGTTATACGGGGAAGACAATAAGGCTTACCAGGATAATGGCGAACGTTTTGCCTTTTTCTCATTAGCTGCGCTACAGGCCTGTGATGCAGCCGACTTCACTCCGGATATTATCCACTGCAATGACTGGCACACAGGCTTAGTCCCATTCCTTCTGAAAACACGTTTCGAAGACCATTACCGTTTTGCCAATAGCAAAACGGTATTAACCACACATAATGCCTGCTATCAGGGGATATTTGATAAATCTCAACTCAACCTGATTCCCGAGGTTAGTGCCTGTATGGATGATCGCGTATTAGAAAACTACAACTATATCAACTACTTAAAAGTTGGTATAACTTACAGCGATAAAGTCAATACGGTCAGTCCCAACTATGCCAGTGAGCTGCTTACACCATTAGGCTCACATGGTATGTCACATCTGTTTATTGAGCGAATCCATGACTTTGAAGGCATTTTAAATGGCTGTGATTACAACGACTGGAATCCTGAAACAGATACCTGGATTCCGGTAAATTTCTCAGCAGATGATCTCGACGGTAAGGCCATTTGTAAAGCCGCATTGCAAAAAGAGGTTGGTCTGCCGGTAAACAATAATGCCCTTTTTGGCATGGTTTGTCGTTTAACGGATCAAAAAGGCTTCGGTCTGGTCATCCCGATATTAGAGCGTTTACTTAAACATAATCTGCAACTTGTGATCATCGGGTCTGGCGATCCATCAATCACCGGACAACTTAACGCGATTGCCGCGCACTTCCCGACTAAGTTCAAGTTTATAAATTCATACAGTAATAAATTATCACACATGGTGGAAGCCGGTTCGGACTTCTTTTTAATGCCGTCAATCTTTGAACCATGCGGTTTAAACCAGCTGTATAGTTTAGCTTACGGTACCTTGCCTATTGTACGTGGTGTGGGTGGATTAAAAGATACAGTATTAGATTATGATCAAGATCCCGATAACGCCAACGGTTTCGTCTTCTATGATCCCAATCCCAATCAGCTGCTGAATTTATTGCGTCGTGTCTTATTACTCTACATTGAGCACCCGGAGGAGATGTTGCGCTTAAAAACAAAAGCAATGCGCTCGCACTTCTACTGGTCTGACGCGGCAAGACATTATGAACACTTATATTATAATGCACTGTTTAAACCCAAGTTTCGCTAAAAAATCCTCTTGAAAAGAAGTTCATCATTAAAATGCAAAAAAAAAAACAATTTTGTTTAAAATTGTTTTTTTTTGCAGCACACCCTTTTTCTGTTTTTTTATCTATTTTGAACACTATTGCCAGCTTTGCTTTATAATAGCCCTTATTTTCTTTTGTAACTGGAAACACGCATGTCATTTGAAGCGCTTGAGCTCGACCAACACTTATTAAACGCCCTTGCTAAAATGGGGCACACGCGCCCAACAAGCATTCAAACCCTGGCTATTCCACCGGCGATGGATGAACGTGACATTATGGCAAGCGCACCAACGGGCACAGGTAAAACATTAGCTTTTTTACTGCCTGCCGTGCAGCGTTTAATTGATTTCCCCCGTCGTAGAGGTGGCTCCGCAAGAATTTTAATATTAACCCCGACACGTGAACTGGCGGTGCAAATTAGTGGTGTAGCTTCCGAACTTGTTGCTGGTACGAATCTTGTTGTTGGGAATATCATTGGCGGTGTCTCCTATCAGGAGCAGGAAGAGGTTATTACCGATAATGTCGATATAGTGATCGCAACACCGGGCCGTTTAATGGAATATATCGATTCAGAAGCTTTTGATTGTCGGGAAGTAGAGACCCTTATTCTTGATGAAGCCGACCGTATGTTGGATATGGGCTTTATCAAAGAGATGGATCGTATTTCAGGTGAAACACGTTGGCGTAAACATACAGCCCTTTTCTCTGCCACGCTGGAAGGCAAAGGTTTACGAGAGTTCTCCCGCGATGTATTAAAAGATCCAGTGCAGTTAACCGCAGAAGTATCACGTCGAGAAAGCGGTAAGATTTTGCAATGGGTCCATCTTGCGGACAGCCCGGAGCACAAATTACAGTTATTAACTGCTATATTACAGCAGCAGGTAAATGAAAATGAGCAGCAGCAAAAAGTAATAGTGTTTGTCAAAACTCGTGAACGGTTAACCGAACTGGTTGCACAGCTTGCTGAATTACAAATCCCATGCAATTACTTGCGTGGTGAGATGGATCAGGAAAAACGCAACTTAGCGTTAACTCAGTTTAAGGCAGGCAAGATTAACATACTAATCGCAACCGATGTTGCTGCACGAGGTATTGATGTACCAGATATCACCCACGTTATTAACTATGATCTGCCGCGTAGTGCCGATATTTACGTGCATCGTATTGGACGTACTGCCCGCGGTGGTAAAAAAGGTACTGCGATATCATTGGTTGAAGCACATGATGTTGATATGCTGGCAAAAATTGAACGTTATACCAAGCAGGTTCTAAAACGCAGGGTGATCAAAGGGTTACGTCCAACCCATAAAGAAGCACAGGTTAGCCAACGTAAGCCGAAAAAGACGATAAATAAAAAAAGCAAAAACCGCGAAGAAGAGTTGAAGAAAGAACAGAAAGCCAAACGCCTCAAGAAAAAAGAGGAGATGGGTAAACAACGTCACCGTAATATAAAAGCGAAGGGTAAACCTAGCTGGGCAGGGCAGGGTAAAAAAGAAGCGAAAACGGAAGAGTAGCTGCTTGGTTACGCGCTACGAACTTAGTAGCGCGTAACTCAAACGTTACATTTCATCCCGGTAAAAAACGAACTCTGTCTCGCTCGACTCTGCCGCTACAAAATAATACCCCGCGCTGTCAAAGGCTTTTAATTTATCTAACGATCTTATCTGCTGCTCAATGATATAACGGGCCATTAACCCTCGCGCTTTTTTGGCATAGAAACTAACCACCTTATATTTTCCATTTTTCTGATCTTTAAATACAGGTGTAATGATCTGGCCATTCAGCCCCTTTTTCTGCACTGATTTAAAATACTCGTTTGAAGCCAGATTAATCAATAGATTATCACCTTGCGCACGTAATGCATTGTTTAACGCCTGGGTGATTAAAGCGCCCCAAAACTGATATAAATTAGTGCCACGCTGATTGTCTAATTTAGTCCCCATCTCTAAACGGTATGCCTGCATCAGATCTAACGGGCGTAACAAACCGTATAATCCCGATAAAATACACAGATGCCTTTGCGCATACTCAACCGACTCAGCAGTTAACGATTGCGCTTGCAAGCCGGTATAAACATCCCCCTGGAATGCAAATAATGCTTGTTTAGCGTTATCTAAAGAAAACGGCCTCTGCCACTGGCTAAAACGCGCGACATTTAATCCTGCGATTTTATCACTCACTTTCATCAGCGAAGCGATATCCTGCATCGATAATTGCTGGCAACGGTTTATTAATAACTGACTTTCATCAAGTAAGTCAGGCTGAGAAAAGGTGCTGACCAGCGCGGGAGTTTCAACGTCAAGCGTTTTGGCCGGTGAAAGTACAACTAACATCTTTATTCCTATTGTAACTGGTTAGTCAAAAAGCGACTGACGTCGCTTTTTTAACAACAAATGGATTATAAGTCTAATGTAACATCAGTAAGCCTGCCTGTACCCAAATGCTGTTTGCCTTGAGTTGATTTTAACTTGATCATTAATCGCACGTCATTTTCAGAATCAGCATGCGCTAAAGCTTCAGAATAACCAATAATGTCGCTTTCATATAAATCAAATAGCGCTTGATCAAAGGTTTGCATACCACGCTCCCTTGAATTTTGCATGATCTCTTTCAGTGAATGTAATTCTCCGCTACGAATCGCCTCTGCTATTGTCGGCGTATTATATAAAATCTCAAAGGCAGCTCGACGCTCTTTCCCCTCTTTTGTCGGAATCAACTGCTGAGCGACGATGGCGCGCAAGTTAACGGAGAGGTCAAATAAAAACTGGCGATGCTGCTCTGGGGGGACTAAATGCAGAATGCGATCCAGGGCCTGGTTGGCATTATTGGCATGCAGAGTAGCCATACATAGATGTCCTGTCTCAGAAAATGACATAGCAAATTCCATGGTTTCTCTTGTGCGGATTTCACCGATAAGAATCACATCCGGGGCTTGGCGTAATGAATTTTTTAGCGCCTGCTCAAATGTATCAGTATCAATCCCCACTTCACGCTGGGTGATCACTGAGTTGCCATGTTCATGAATAAATTCAATCGGATCTTCGATAGTAAGAATATGATCCGATGCATGTTGATTGCGGTGACCGATCATGGCCGCCTGTGTAGTTGATTTACCCGCCCCCGTTGCTCCGACAAATAAAATTAAACCGCGTTTTGCCATACAGACTTCTTTTAAGCGTTCAGGCAGATTAAGTTCAGCAAACCCGGGTATTTTAGTTTCGATACGTCGAAGCACCATTCCGGGTTGCTCCTTTTGCATAAAGGCACTGACCCGGAAACGCCCGCCATTCTCGGAAAGAAACGCATAATTGGATTCTTTCTCGGCCTGAAATTCAGCAAAACGTTTTTCATCCATAGTCTCATTGATTAAAGAATAAACATCTTCACGGGTCAATTTTTGTTCACTGATCCGCTCCAATTTTCCATTTAATTTCATTGTCGCAGGCAAACCAACAGAGATGTATAAATCGGATGCTTTTAATTTATCGGCCTTTATTAATAGCTCATCTAACATAGTAAATTTACCTTAAAATGTTTTTGGATCTGCCGCTTTTTGTGCGGCGTCGGAATGTGAAACCAGACCTTGGGCAACTAAATTACGTAAACTTTGATCCAAGGTCTGCATGCCATGTACCATCCCGGTTTGGATCACCGAATACATCTGCGCAACTTTATCTTCACGAATCAAATTACGAATAGCTGGGATACCGAGCATAATTTCATGTGCAGCAACCCGCCCACCACCATTCTTTTTCAGTAATGTTTGTGAAATAACCGCGCGCAATGATTCAGATAACATTGAGCGCACCATGCTTTTTTCAGCCGCAGGAAATACATCAATAACACGGTCAATGGTTTTAGCCGCAGAGGTCGTATGCAGAGTGCCAAAGACCAAATGCCCGGTTTCTGCCGCCGTCAACGCTAAACGAATCGTTTCTAAATCCCGCATTTCACCAACCAAAATAACATCAGGGTCTTCGCGCAGTGCACTTTTTAGCGCGGCATCAAAACTCAACGTATCTTTATAAACTTCCCGCTGATTGACCAGCGATTTTTTTGATTGATGAACAAACTCGACAGGATCTTCAATGGTCAGAATATGCTCATGACGACTGTCATTGATATAATCAATCATCGCTGCCAGGGTCGTTGATTTTCCGGAGCCGGTTGGCCCAGTGACTAATACTAGACCACGAGGGAACTCTGATATTGTTTTGAAACTATGAGGCGCACCGAGCTGATCCAATGTTAACACTTTACTTGGGATAGTACGAAATACAGCACCAGCGCCACGCTGCTGGTTAAAAGCATTAACACGAAAACGCGCTAGATCTGGAATATCAAAAGAAAAATCGGTTTCCAACTGCTCTTCAAAATCTTTACGTTGTTTATCATTCATGATGTCATAAATGAGGCTATGTACCTCTTTATGGTCTAAGGCAGGCACATTTATTTTACGTACTTCACCATCCACACGAATCATTGGAGGAACTCCTGCAGAAAGGTGTAGATCTGATGCATTATGCTTTACACTAAAAGCCAACAATTCTGTTATATCCATATAATTTAAACCTTATTTATGACTAATATATTTAAAAACATTCAAAACGTAGAACAAAAAATAGTTCGTATAGCTGAGCAGACGAAACGCAATGCTGATGATATTCAATTATTGGCCGTCAGTAAAACCAAACCGGTATCTCAGATAAAAGAAGCTTACCAAGCAGGTTTACGCCATTTTGGTGAAAACTATGTACAAGAGAGTATCGAAAAAATTCA
>DATCZZ010000065.1:0-8266 GCA_036525635.1 Psychromonas sp.
CGCAATTTGGCGGAACTTAAAATAGGCCAGCCTGTTGTTCACATTGATCACGGTGTCGGAAAATATTTAGGGCTGGAAACAATTGAAACTGCCGGCAATCTGACTGAATTTGTTAAACTTGAATATCTGCGTGGTGATAAACTCTATGTTCCGGTCAGCTCGCTGCACCTCATCAGCCGCTACAGCGGTCACGATGTCGAAAATGCGCCGATCAACAAATTAGGCACAGAAACCTGGCAAAAAGCTAAAAAACGAGCCGCAGAAAAAGTCCGCGATGTCGCAGCTGAATTACTGGAAGTCTATGCACAACGCGCCGCTAAGGTAGGTTATCAATATAAGCTTAATAAAGCGCATTACGCGATGTTCAGCAATGATTTTCCTTTCGAAGAAACACATGATCAAGCCCTCTCTATTAATGCCGTATTATCTGATATGTGCTCTTCCAGACCGATGGATAGACTTGTTTGCGGTGATGTAGGTTTCGGTAAAACAGAAGTCGCCATGCGCGCCGCTTTTTTAGCAACGGACAATATGCGCCAGGTTGCCCTTCTGGTCCCCACCACATTGCTTGCGCAGCAGCATTACGAAAACTTTAAGGACCGCTTTGCCAATTGGCCAGTACGGATTGAAACATTGTCACGCTTTAAAACAGCCAAAGAGCAGAAACGTATTCTTGAAGAGGCGAATCAGGGGAAAATTGACATTCTTATTGGCACCCACAAACTGCTCAATAGTGATGTGAAATTTGCAGATTTAGGGTTACTGATTATTGACGAGGAACACCGTTTCGGGGTCCGCCAAAAAGAAAAAATTAAAGCGTTGCGTGCGCAGATTGATATTTTGACGCTAACCGCAACCCCAATTCCAAGAACTTTAAATATGTCAATGAATGGTATGAGAGATCTTTCTATTATCGCCACACCGCCGGCAAAACGGTTAGCGGTAAAAACCTTCGTTGAACAAAAAACAGATCGCCTTATCAGCGATGCGATAACGCGCGAAATTATGCGTGGTGGACAGGTTTACTTTTTACATAACGATGTAGCGACCATCAATAAAGCCGCTCATGATATACAACAGCTTTTACCAATGGCCAAAATATCCGTGGCGCATGGTCAAATGAATGAACATCAGCTTGAAAAAATCATGAGTGACTTTTATCATCAGCGTCAGAACGTCCTAGTGTGTACCACCATCATTGAAACCGGGATTGATATTCCAAGTGCGAACACTATTATTATCAATCGCGCCGACCATCTCGGTCTTGCCCAGCTACATCAACTGCGTGGGCGAGTTGGTCGTTCCCATCATCAAGCCTATGCATATCTTTTAACCCCCCCGGCAAAACTGATGACCAAGGATGCGCAGAAACGTTTACAGGCGATTGCCGCATTAGATACATTAGGAGCAGGTTTCACGTTAGCGACGCACGACTTAGAAATTCGCGGCGCAGGGGAATTATTAGGGGATGAACAGTCCGGGCAAATTGCCAGTATCGGTTACAATCTCTATATGGAAATGTTAAATCAAGCCGTTAATGCATTGAAAAATGGTCAGGAGCCAACATTGGAATATCTACTGGCCAGTCAGGCGGAAGTTGAACTGCGTATTCCGGCACTGATTCCAGATGATTACATCCACGATGTCAATATGCGTTTATCTCTCTATAAACGTATTGCTAACAGTAAAAACAAACTGGCATTAAATGAAATTCAGGTTGAGTTGATAGATCGTTTCGGTCTGTTACCCGCTTCGACTAAAAACCTTATCCAATTAACTGAAATCAAACAACAGTGCGCATCATTAGGTATTAAACGTTTAGAAGCACATGCAAATGGTGGTAATATTTTATTTACGGAAAACACCCAAGTTGATCCAATGTTCCTGGTCTCTTTGCTGCAGACACAGGGAGATATTTTTAAACTGGAAGGGTCAACTAAACTTAAATTTAACTGTGATCTGCTAGATAATCGCCAACGCATTAACTGGATCACGCAATTACTTAAAAGTTTTGAATCCCATTTACTAACACAAAGCAAAGGATAATAAATTGAATTACAAACTCTTATTACCAATCATTTTACTGTGCAGCACTTTTTCAATAAGTGCAGAAGAACGCTGGTTCGAAGTTGAACTGCTGCTTGTTCAACGTAACACCGGGCTTGATAAGCTCAATGAAAAATTATCCAGTGACGCGCTTTTTGTGAACACCGAAAACAGCATCTCCATGTTGAAGGAAGATCCCGCTGGCACAAGTAATCCGGTTGTTATAACAGCACAAGAGTTTGATAACAATGGCAATAATTTTAAATTATTGGATAGCTCTCATCTACAACTCACTGAACAGCGTAAAAAATTAGCCGCGCATGCCGCCTTCACCCCTGTTTTGCACATGGCCTGGCAGATGCCGGTTACAAGCGGTAATATAGCCAGACCTATCCACCTTTTTGCGGGAAATAATCTCGCAATAACGTCCCAATCAGGTAACAAATGGGCAATCGACGGCAATTTTAAAATATATTTAGACCATTATCTGTTTATTGACAGCCAGTTAATTGTGCGCCAGAAAATAATCCAGGCTCCAATCAAAGTACAACCGGCACGCCATGATAATTTAAATGTCATCGAAAGCCAAAATGGCGTGGAGATCATTGATCTCAATACAGAGCCTGCCAACTTTGAAAACAAACAACGAGTTGTTATTGAAGAGATGTTGTTTGATCAAAATCGCCGTTTAAGAAGTGAAGAGATCCATTATCTGGATCATCCATTAGTAGGTATCATTGTGCAGATAAGAAAAATTGCAGATAAATAAATTGCAGTTGCAAAACCAATCAGGTTAAACCTGATTGGTTTTGCTGAAAAATCTAAACAGCACGAGTGCCCGGATAGTTATGCTGATTTTTATTAAATATATTTAAACAGCTGGGTAGGTAAATCGTCTAAAATTGCAATGGGGTTGTAGCGAGACAGTACGGTTTCACAGTGCACACCGTAACTCACCCCGATACAATCCATATTGGCGTTATTAGCCATTTCCAAATCAAATGACGAATCACCAATCATCAATGCCTGTTCGGCATCCGTACCCATTTCGCTTAAAATTTTATGGAGCATAAGCGGATGAGGTTTAGAAAGCGCCTCGTCGGCGCAATAGGTAACGGCAAAAAAATCTGTCAGATCATGCTCCAAGAGCATACGATCCAGTCCATTTCGTCCCTTTCCCGTCGCCACGGCAAGTTTATAGCCCTGCTCTTTTAACAGCAGCAAGCAATCTTTAATACCCGGATAAAATGGCGTTTGCTGTTGATTTAAAGTGGAATATTGGTGGCGATAGGCAGCAACCAGATCTTCTCGTTTAGCAGAGGGTAAACTCGGGTAAAGTGTCGCCATCGCATTATCTAAACTGAGACCTATTATATTTCGAATAGATTCAGGGGATGGCACAGGCAGAGCAGTAAGCTTTGCGGCTTCACTAACACAGGCCACAATTTTATCGATGGAATCCATTAAGGTGCCGTCCCAATCGAAAATAATCAGTGAATATCTATTTTTTGTTGAATTTTCAACAGCAAGTTCATTGGTGTGCATAATAGGTTCCGTGCAGTTCTGTCGTTTAATTTTATTTCAAAATACGCAAAGTTGGAGCGTTAAGCAAGCACCTTGGATATACCCAGGCCAGAGAAGAGGCCTCTTCACTGGCCTGGGTATAAACAACACCAGAAAATCGTACTTAATTTTTTTGTAGTTTTTCTAATAATGAGCTCAATTTAGGGCAAAGAGGCGCGCTCACCGTCATCTGTTTTTCTAAAACAGGATGGAAAAAAGTGATATGCGCGGCATGCAAAAATAGGCGGTTTAAACCTAAAGCCTGCATCTCCCGGGTAAACTCTTCATTACCGTAACGCTCATCGCAGGCAATATTATGCCCTCGACATGCGGTATGGACGCGTATTTGATGCGTTCTTCCTGTCACGGGAGAGGCTTCGAGCAGTGTCGCTCCTCGATAACGCTGCAGAATTTTAAAACGCGTTTCAGATGCTTTGCCTGACTCGCTCACTTTAACGACCGAATCCTGCGCATTTTTCAGTAACGGCTCATTAACAGTGCGCCATTTTTTATCCCAGGCTCCTTTAACCAGGGCATGATACTGTTTGTTCATGGTTTTATTGCGCAGTTGCTCATGCAATGCGCGTAACATACTGCGTTTTTTGGCAATCAGTAAACAGCCCGATGTCGCTTTATCAAGACGGTGTACTAATTCTAAAAAACGCGCTTCCGGTCGTAAGGCACGCAGCCCTTCTATAGCACCAAAATCAAGTCCACTACCTCCGTGTACAGCAAGTCCAGATGGTTTATTTAAAATGATTAAACCATCATCTTCATAAACAATCAGGGCTTCCAAATTGGCTATTTTATCTAATTTAGGGGAAGGCAATACATTATCTTTTGCAACACGCACGGGCGGAATACGAACAACATCGCCCGTTTGCAGTTTATATTCAGGTTTAATGCGTTTTTTATTAACGCGCACTTCTCCCTTACGCACGATCCGATAGATCATACTTTTAGGGACACCCTTTAAATGTAAACGAAGATAATTATCAATTCGTTGTTGTGCATTTTCTTGAGTGATCTCAAGTATGCGTACTGTGTAGTTTATCTGTTCCATTCGTTAAGTTTATCACGTGTTAAACAGATAATATCTAAAAATTTATATTGCGGGTAAAGTACTATTAATGAGACAATCATCGGGTTAATGACTCGCTAATAAAAACAAATTTAGCTAGAAGTCTAAACACCTATAAAATACAAAAAACAGAATGTTGAGTCTTATACTAATTCTTATTTTTTTGATTACCTTCAATCCAATAAGAATCAGATCTTTGTTTTCACTTTCAAATGCACCTCTACATATTCTCCAGTCGCGAGACTGCATAACCAGACTCGAGGTCAAGTGAGCAAATACATAACCAACAAATTAAAAATAACGATAAAATATAAGAGTTTATTAAATGAAGAGAATGTTAATCAATGCAACTCAGGCAGAAGAGCTGCGCGTTGCCCTTGTTGATGGTCAAAAGTTATATGATCTGGACATTGAAAGTCCTGGTCATGAACAAAAGAAAGCAAATATTTACAAAGGAAAAATTACCCGCGTAGAGCCTAGTTTAGAAGCAGCATTCGTCGAATACGGTGCGGAAAGACATGGTTTCCTTCCCCTTAAAGAGATTGCCCGCACTTACTTTCCTGAAGGTTACTCCTTCAAAGGACGTCCCAATATTAAGGACGTCATCAAAGAAGGTCAGGAAGTGATCGTCCAAATTGAAAAAGAGGAGCGTGGTAACAAAGGCGCTGCGTTAACAACCTTTATCAGTTTGGCTGGCAGCTACTTGGTATTAATGCCTAACAACCCCCGCGCAGGCGGTATCTCCCGTCGTATTGAAGGGGATGAACGCACTGAACTGAAAGAAGCGCTTAGCCACCTTAAACTGCCTAACGGCATGGGTTTAATAGTGCGCACGGCGGGTGTCGGTAAAACACCTGAAGAGTTAGAATGGGATCTTAATGTCCTGGTTAATCATTGGAAAGCCATTGATGAAGCAGCCCGTTCGCAGCCTGCACCTTTTTTAATTCACCGCGAGAGTAATGTTATTGTCCGCTCTATTCGTGACTACCTACGCCGCGATATTGGTGAAATTGTTATTGATCATGCAAAAACCTTTGAGCTTGCCAAAAGTCATATAGCAATGGTTCGCCCGGATTATATAAATCGTCTGAAATTATACCAGGGCGAAATTCCACTTTTCACCCATTACCAGGTAGAAAGTCAAATTGAATCGGCTTTCCAGCGTGAAGTCCGTTTGCCATCAGGTGGTTCGATTGTCATTGATCCCACTGAGGCATTAACATCAATTGATATCAACTCCGCACGTGCTACACGTGGTGGAGATATTGAAGAAACAGCCTTTAATACCAATCTTGAAGCTGCCGAAGAGATCGCCCGTCAATTGCGGCTACGTGACTTAGGTGGTTTGGTAGTTATCGACTTTATCGATATGACACCGGCTCGTCACCAGCGTGAAGTTGAAAACCGTATGCGTGAATCCGTTCGTCAGGACAGGGCCCGTATTCAATTAGGTCGCATTTCCCGTTTCGGTCTGATGGAAATGTCACGTCAGCGTATTCGCCCTTCCCTTGGCGAATCAGCTTCACGTGTCTGCCCACGCTGTCATGGTCAAGGAACGATCCGAGATAATGAATCAATTGCATTAGCTATTTTGCGCTTAATCGAAGAGGAAGGTTTAAAAGAGAATACGGTGCAGATTCAAGCAACGGTCCCAGTCGCAGTTGCAGCTTATCTGTTAAATGAAAAACGCAGCGCTGTTGCAAAAATCGAAAAACGCCATGGTTGTGAAGTTTACATTATTCCAAATGCAAACCTCTTAACGCCGCATTTTGAAATTAAACGTACCCGCAAAGATGGCAAAGAGGACATCAATTACGATGCCCTTGAAAAACAACATACCGTTTACATTCCAAATGTCATCAAAGATGAACAAAAAAATGAAGCCGATCCGGTCTTGTCTGGTTTTTCCAGCCCTAAGCAGCCAACAGCACCGGTAAAAGTGAAACAGGAGGAAGCCATTGCCGAGCAGAAAGCAGCAGAGCCAACCCCCTCTTTATTATCAAAAATAATCTCTGCAATAACGTCTTTATTCAGCACTAAAGAAAAAAAGCAACCGGTTAAGGAAAAAGAGGCGCAACCAGCTCCCAAAGCGGAAACAAGTGATCGTAATATCCGTAGCAGTAACCGGAACCGCAACCGTAATCGTAATCAAAAACGCACCGATAAGGATCGACCAGCGCAAACAGCTGCGGAACCCAAAACAAAAAGCGAACTTCCTAAAAAGCTGGAAAAAGCCAAGCAGCCAGTTGCTAACGAAGAAGTCGTTGCAGTACGTCGTAAACGCAGAAATATGCGTAAAAAAGTGCGTATCCAAAAAACACCGGAAGCAGCAGTTGTTGATCAGTCAAAACCACAAGAGACTCAAGCTGCAGGTGATCTAGAAACGAAAAAAACAGCTAACGTTGTGCAACAGTCTGAAGTAGCAAAAACAAAAACGGAAACAGCTGAAAAGCAAAATGAAGGCAAGGTCGCTTCTGCAGCGGTTGAAAAAGTTAACACTGAAGAAGATAAAGCAGTGGCAACGCCAAGTCGTCGTTCACGTTATTTACGTAATAATGCCCAACGTGGAAAACGAAATGTAGCTGCTGAGAGCAAAGAAGAGTTTATACTGCCGACGGATCAAATGGATCCTGTAAGCAGTCGTTATCCGGAATCAGAGCCGGCTTCTATCGATGCTAAATTTGAGCCGGTAGCCGATCAGGCAATGGCTGAAATGGCAAGTGAAAATGCTCGAATTCAAAAGCAAAACATTGATAAAACCCCAATTGCCGCTGAAATTGAATCTCTTGACACAGCCAGCAATACCCAACAGGTTGTTGAACAAATTCAAGAGAGTATCAAAAGCAATGTGATTGAAGAAGCTGAGCAGATTTTACCTGAGCAGAGTGACGAGCAAGGTGATTCTCTTAAAGCAGCCAATATAACGCCTGAAGATAGATTGGTAGTCAAAGAAGAAAGCGAAGCAATAAAAGAAGTTGCTGAAGTAGAAGAAACTACGGAAGTAAAAGATACTGCGGAAGTAAAAGATACTGCCGAAGTAAAAGATACTGCTGAAGTAACAGATACTGCTGAAGTAACAGAAACTGCCGAAGTAACAGAAACTGCTGAGGTAGAAACTGCCGAAGTAAAAGAAACTACTGAAGTAGAAGAAACGGCGGAAGTAGAAGAAACGGCTGAGGTAAAAGAACCCGTTGCGCTAAAAGCGGGTTCTGAAGAGGTGATGGTTAAAAAACCTATCAACAAGAACCATGGCACAGTCAGTAATATTGCAAAGTCTTCAACTTCCCCGATGACCAAAACCGTCAGTGGGCCACTGGATCTAGATGCGGAAATAGTCATAGTCGGCGCGACGGATCGTATGCACATCACTAAATCTGCTCGTCAAGCCGGCAGTAGTTTTGCGACAAACAGTGCCAGCAGCGAAACAGTTAAGGCAACTTTAGAATAAATATTTATTCAATAGATTTTAACTATCAATTCAAACGGATATTTCAATGAAATATCCGTTTTTTTATACTGTTTTTTTCCTTTCAGAGGTTTACTATAAACTTATAGAATTTATTACAAATTGTTTAC
>DATCZZ010000066.1:0-2216 GCA_036525635.1 Psychromonas sp.
CAGAATACAAAAAGCACACCTATGATTTTAAATGGGCAATTAATTATGCTCTTTTACATCAAAATCAATCAGATATTGGCGAATTATCAACTACAACATGAAGCAAAACCCTAACAGATCGGAATGGGAAGAAGCTTATGATGGGCTAAAAAGAAGGCAAGGAAAAAGAAATAAAAAGGCAGGCAAAGTCGGCAATGGCTATGTCCGTCTAGAGCTTATTCATCCTAACGAAGCCCAAATTAAAAAAATAAAGCATACAAAGAGCACTAGGGAATCACTTCTGATGCTGCCTGGTGATACTGCGTATTCCGGCGAAGGTGAACACTGATCCCCGCTGTATTATAACAAGATAACTAAATCTTGGTCCGTACTTCTTGCACCATTGGCGAATTGTTTCATAACTTACAATGATGCCTCTGGCTACCAGTAATTCTTCTATGTCCCAAAAACTCACAAAGGAAACGCAGGTGAAATCACTAGACTGACTTATCTCTACGCGAGTTTGAAACCTCTGTTATAGAGCTAAAGTAGTGGCGATTATAACAGCGTGAGCCACATCACAAAATCAAGCCTTACTACGTAACTTTAATATTTACGTGATCCAAAGCTCAATATTGTGCCATGTATTAATGGTATAAAATGACAACGAAAATGACATCGTTACCATCACTCTACCATAAGGAATAAAAAATGAAAAAGTTATTACTAAGTATGGCCATTGCTTCCGCTTTTGCAGGTCCGGTATCAGCCGCGGATAGTTTGAAAATTGGTTTTGCTAACAGAACGTTAAACGGCGCTTTTTTCAGTGGCCTAACTGAGTACATGAAAATACACGGTAAAGAAAAAGGTTATGAAATTGTAACAACGGATGCACGCGGAGATCTTAATAAACAGATTTCTGATGTGGAAGATATGTTGTCACAGGGCATTGATTATCTCATTCTTAATCCTCAGGATCCTGCAGCCGGTCTACGCATCGCAAAGATCGCCAAACAGCGTGGCGTCACCACCATCGTATTAGACAGTGATATTTCATTAGATGCACCGGTGGTTACCCGTGTTCAAGCGGATAATGCAGTGAACAATATTATGATTGGAGAGTTTGCAGCAAACATGTTTGGTTCAACGCCAATGAACTGCGTCATTATCAGTGGTAACCAAGGTAACTTGGTAGGTGAAGCACGCCGCACTAATTTTATCCGTGGCGTCATGGAAGCGCAATTACGTGACAACAACTACACCTCATTAAATATAGTTAGTCAAGGTTGGGGCAACTGGGACCAACAAGGTGGCCTAAAAAGCATGGAAGATTTGATCATTGCGCAAGGCAACAAAGTAAACTGTGTTTACTCAGAAATGGATGACATGGCACTGGGTGCTGTTCGCGCACTTAAAGCAGCTAATAAATTAGAAGATGTAAAAGTATTCTCTCATGATGGCTACAAAAAAGGTCTAGAAGCGGTACAGCGTGGTGAGTTACAAGCAACAGCTTCCAACAACCCAGACACACTAACGGCAACAGTATTAGATGTGGTTGAGAAATATGAAGCGGGTCAACGTGACTTCCCTGATTACGTTTACATTCCACCGGTATTAATTACCAAAGAAAATGTAAAAGAAGTATATAACCCTGCTTCTCTTTACTAGGCAATAGTGGTCATCCCCCGCTCGAGCGGGGGATGATGGATATAACCTCAGAGGAGATAACCATGAACGATTATGCAATCGTGGTCGAGAACGTAAAAAAAAGCTTTGGTGGTGTCCATGCACTAAAGAACATCGACTTGAAAGTAAAAAAAGGCTCGATCCACGCTGTGATAGGAGAGAATGGTGCGGGTAAATCCACATTAATGAAAATTCTATCCGGTATTCACTTAAAAGATTCAGGACGAATTCTAATTGAAGGTGAGGAAGTTAATTTCACCACCCCAAAAGAGAGTCAAGCAAAGGGTATTGGTATTATTCATCAAGAGTTAGCCCTATCACCTGATTTAACCGTTGCTGAAAATATATTTTTGTCCGATCTTGGTTTCGGTACAAAAACAGTTAACTGGAAACAGCTTAATCAGCAAGCACATCACGCATTAAACATGCTGGGATTTCACATTGATCCCACCACTCGCACGGGCAATCTGACTGTCGCTTATCAGCAAATGGTAGAAATTGCCAAAGCTTTAGCACAAAACGTCAATGTGCTCATTCTTGATGAGCCAACC
>DATCZZ010000067.1:0-4708 GCA_036525635.1 Psychromonas sp.
ATATCTAAAATAGTATGAATTTTATTTTCCAGCTCCTGCCACTCCTGCTCTGCTATGGAGCCTGTGACAATGCCGGCTCCCGCGAACAGTTTGATGGAGTTATCAGACAGCAGTGCGCTGCGGATGGCTACACTGAAATCACTTTTGTCGCTGCGTAGATACCCAACTGTCCCTGCATACCAACCGCGGTTATAGAGTTCTTTATCATGAATAAACTGCAGCGCCGGCAGCTTGGGGGTGCCGCCCACCGCAGGGGTTGGGTGCAGCTTATATAAAAGATCCGCATCGCTGGTCTGCGCGCTTAACTTGGCAGTAATGGCTACGCATAAATGTTGTACATTCTGCAGCTGCATGACATGGGGCTCGGCACATACAACCTCTGCTTTTAAGCGTTTAAGGTTGGAGACAATAAATTCTTGTACTAAGTAGTTTTCCCGGTCAATTTTTTTATCACTTAACAAACTTTGCTGCAGAATCATATCTTCGCGCTGATCTCTGCCCCGATTAACAGTACCAGCTAATGCTTCGGTTTTAAGGCTATTTTTATCACGCGAAAAAAGCCGTTCCGGTGAGCAGCCGATAAAGGCATAGTTTTTCGAAAACTGAAATACAAAATGAAAACTATTAAGGTTCGCTGTCTGCCATTGTTCAATCAAATCCCATGGGTCAACCTTCTCTTCACATATAAGCTCGGTCTGCCGCGATAAAACAACTTTGGGTATTAAGGCTTTATATTCAATGGCGAGTTCAATCAACTCTGCCCATTGCGTCTGATTCGGTATGTCCTGGCGGGAACGAATGTTGTTTTTGGCGGCCTGTTGGGAAGAGCCTGGCTGCAGGCGGTTTAATAATAACAAGCTGTCTGCAACACTGTTACTGCCATTAAAATGACAGGTCAGCGTCAGCTTCTGCTGTTCAAATTTAAACTCCAATGCCGGGCGGATAAAACGTATTTCCGGAAAGTCTTCCCACTGCGGACCTTGCTGTTGAAAAGCTAAGCCGCCAAAGTAACAAGCTTGCCCGGTGGGCTGGGGAACGTGCAGGCATTCTTCGATTGCGCCAAAGCAGGCAATAGTCTGCAGCTGCTCTTTATCCTGCCAGTAAATGGCCGGATAAAGAGCGGCAGGGTTTGATGATTGCCCCTTTAATAAACTCATTAAATCAAACGGCGCCAGTGGTATAACCAGATTAAAATTCGGCTTGGCACCCTGCTGTATCGCAAATGCTTGTAATTGCTCGCGAATAAAAATGATCATCAATTTGAAATTATGCTCGGCGGTTAACATCGGCTCGTTATATATTTATGGGTTAAGGTTTGTTAATGTATCGCGATTAACGCCCGATTCCTAGGGCCTTTGCATAAGTAAAATTAATTAGGACAATTTAAATGAGTAAGGTTTCAGTTTGGTTAAGTGCGCTACGTTTACGTACGTTGCCACTCGCCGCAGCTTCAATTATCTTAGGGGCGGGTTTAGCCACTCACGCACAACTATTTGATCTGCTTATTTTTAGCTTATCCCTGAGTACCGCTTTGTTGTTACAAATTTTATCCAATCTTGCCAATGATTATGGTGATGCTGTCAGCGGTGCTGACAATGCGCAGCGTGTTGGTCCCCTGCGCGCCATGCAAACCGGGACAATCAGCCTGGGAAGTATGAAAGTCGCCATTATTTTCACGACTTTTTTAGTCTTAATATCAGGCATCAGTTTGCTGGTGGTTGCCTTGGGCGACAATTTAAATAGCTGGTTAGTGTTTTTATTGCTTGGTCTCTTAGCGATTATTGCCGCGATCACTTATACCATGGGAAAATTACCCTATGGTTACAGGGCGATGGGCGATTTGGCGGTTTTTCTGTTTTTTGGCCTGTTAGGTGTGCTGGGCAGTTACTACCTCTACGGTTTAACCTTCTCCTGGTCTTTACTGCTACCTGCAACCAGCGTGGGACTTTTATCTTCTGCCGTTTTAAATATTAATAATATGCGTGATATTTATACCGATAAGGAGACCCGGAAAACGACCCTGGCGGTGTTATGGGGGCGCAAAAATGCTTTTCTCTATCACCTGTTTCTTATTGGTGGGGCGTTAATATGCGCCGTTGGCTACTTAAGTCAGCTTGAAAATGTGCAAACTTGGCAATTTGTTTTTTTACTCAGTTTTACGCCGTTAATCAAAAGTTGCCTGGTGTTAAAAGAAGCGATCTTTAACGATCTGCGTGACGGCAGCGTATTTAACAATGAGCTTAAAAATACGGCGTTATCAACTTTTGTTTTTAGCCTCCTGTTTGCTCTAGTGTTAATTGCGATGAATTGAGTTTGTTTTTCGTTTCTCTTAAAATTAAAAAAATCAGATAAGTTTGCTTATCATCCCTATTTTTTATCAGAACGGAGCCATTTTTTTAAAATTAACTAAAAAAATGGCTAAAAAAACAACATATTTTGTTTTTTTTGTGAATTCTGTGTTCTGTTTAATCTTAATACTTGTATAATGCCGCCGGAATATTGGTTTCGATTTTTTACTAAACAGAGTATAAAAAATGACAGATTTAACAAAATACAGAAATATTGGTATTTTCGCGCACGTTGATGCGGGTAAAACCACTACAACAGAGCGTATCCTTAAACTTACTGGTCAGATCCATAAAATTGGTGAAGTTCATGACGGTGAATCTACAACTGACTTCATGGAACAGGAAGCTGAGCGCGGTATTACTATCCAGTCAGCAGCGGTAAGTTGTTTCTGGAAAGATCACCGTTTTAACGTTATCGATACTCCTGGACACGTTGACTTCACAGTAGAAGTTTACCGTTCACTTAAAGTTTTGGATGGCGGTATCGGTGTATTCTGTGGCAGCGGTGGTGTTGAGCCGCAATCAGAAACTAACTGGCGTTACGCGAATGACTCAGAAGTTGCACGTCTTATCTTCGTAAACAAATTAGACCGTATGGGTGCTGATTTTTACCGTGTTGTTAAGCAAACTGAAAAGGTACTTGGTGCTAACCCATTAGTAATGGTATTACCAATTGGTATTGAAGACCAGTTCTGTGGTGTTGTTGATCTACTTACTCGTAAAGCATACATCTGGGATGAATCTGGTCAGCCTGAAAACTACGAAATCACAGATATCCCAGCGGATATGGTTGATCAAGTTGAAGAATACCGTGAAAAACTAATCGAAACTGCAGTTGAGCAGGACGATGATCTGATGGAAGCATACCTGGAAGAGGGTGTTGAGCCTTCTATGGAAGAGATCAAACGTTGTATCCGTAAAGGTACACGTACCATGGACTTCTTCCCAACTTACTGTGGTTCTGCTTTCAAAAACAAAGGCATGCAATTACTGCTTGATGCTGTTGTTGATTACCTGCCAGATCCAATGGAAGTTGATCCGCAACCGCTTACTGATGAAGAAGGTGAGCCTACTGGCCGAGTTGCAACAGTATCTCCTGACGAAACATTTAAAGCGTTAGCATTTAAAATCATGGATGACCGTTTTGGCGCATTAACTTTCGTTCGTATTTACTCAGGTAAATTGAACAAGGGTGATACTATCCTTAACTCATTCACGGGCAAAACCGAGCGTGTTGGCCGTATGGTTGAGATGCAGGCAGATGAACGTAAAGAGCTTTCATCAGCACAAGCTGGTGACATCATTGCTATCGTTGGGATGAAGAATAACGTTCAAACTGGTCACACATTGTGTGATCCTAAAGATCCTATTATCCTAGAGGCAATGGTATTCCCTAATCCGGTAATCTCTATCTCTGTTAAACCTAAAGATAAAGGTTCAACTGAAAAAATGGGTATTGCTATCGGTAAAATGGTTGCTGAAGATCCAACATTTAAAGTTGAAACTGATGTCGATTCAGGTGAAACAATTCTTTCTGGTATGGGTGAGCTGCACTTAGATATCAAAGTAGATATCCTAAAACGTACTTACGGTGTTGACCTGATTGTTGGTGAACCGCAAGTTGCTTACCGTGAAACTATTACCAAAGAAATTGAAGATAGCTACACGCATAAGAAACAGTCTGGTGGTTCTGGTCAGTTCGGTAAAATCGATTACCGTATCAAACCAGGTGAACCAGGTTCAGGTTTTGCGTTCAAATCTACCGTTGTTGGTGGTAACGTACCTAAAGAGTTCTTCCCTGCGATTGAGAAAGGCTTCAAAAGCATGATGGATAACGGTGTACTTGCTGGCTTCCCAGTATTAGATGTTGAATTTGAACTTTATGATGGTGGTTTCCACGCCGTGGATTCATCTGCAATCGCGTTTGAATTAGCAGCACGTGGTGGCTTCCGTCAGTCTATCCCTAAAGCTGGCGCACAACTTCTTGAGCCAATCATGGCTGTAGACGTGTTTACACCTGAAGATCACGTTGGTGATGTAATCGGTGACCTTAACCGTCGTCGTGGCATGATCTCTGGTCAGGAAGCAGGTGTAACTGGCGTACGTATTAAAGCGGATGTACCACTTTCAGAAATGTTTGGTTACATCGGCTCTCTACGTACAATGACTTCAGGTCGTGGTCAGTTCTCTATGGAGTTCAAACACTACATGCCTTGTCCGAACAGCGTTGCAGAAGCAGTAATTGAAAAAGTTAAAGCTGAAAAAGCAGCAGCTAATACCAATTCCATTAATTTTGTGATCTAATGTATTTTACAAAGGATGGTGAAATATGACTCAAGACTTATCAAAAATAATCGCTT
>DATCZZ010000068.1:0-9020 GCA_036525635.1 Psychromonas sp.
TTATGTTGATCCCGCCAAGCAACCGGAAAACGTACTGACAAGGAATGCAGATCAGGTCACTGTGGTATCAAAAGTAAAAAACATACCAACAGAGGCCCTTTATAAACAAACGGACAACGAATACGTCAGCATGACTGACTGGAACTGGGCTATTGATCCTAGCGGCCTGCGCGTTGCGTTGCGCCGCATCGCTTCACGCTATAATCTGCCGATTCTTATCAGTGAAAATGGCTTAGGCGCTTTTGATACCTTAACGGAAGAGGGTAAAGTACACGACGATTACCGCATCAGCTTCTTGAAAGAGCATATTATTGCCATTGGACAAGCGATTGATGATGGCTGTGAAGTGATAGGTTACTGTACCTGGTCTTTCCAGGATCTTTTCAGCTGGTTAAACGGTTATGCTAAACGTTACGGTTTTGTTTATATCGATCGTGATGAAGTGAGCGAAAAAGAGCTTAAACGCTACAAAAAAGATAGCTTTTACTGGTATCAAAAAGTTATTGAAAGTAATGGTAATGAGCTGTAACTAGACAACAGCACTCCCCTGCAGCTTAACCAGCATCTGGGGAGTGCAATTGTCTAGGCTGCGCAGCTAGTGCCAAGATTAAAACGTTTTTATCTCGAGCAAAAATTAACCTCGAAAGATGTAATTGCTATTACACGTCGTATGTGGTCGATGCAGTATCACCACCAGTCCCTGTCCAGTTGGTGTGGAAAAACTCACCGCGTTTACGATCGCTCCGCTCATAGGTGTGCGCCCCGAAGTAATCACGCTGCGCCTGCAGCAGATTCGCCGGCAGGCGGGCAGTCGTATAACCGTCAAGGAAGGTCAGCGCCGAGGTAATACAGGGCATTGGGATGCCCACTTCCAGCGACTTGGCTGCCACTTTACGCCAGGCAGTTTGACAGTTTTCCAGTATATCCTTGAAGTACTGATCTAGCCCTAAAAAAGCCAATTCGGGATTCTTCTCAAACGCATCGCGAATGTTATTGAGAAACGCGGAGCGGATAATACACCCGCCACGCCACATTAAAGCAACATTGCCGTAGTTCAACTCCCAGCCGTTCTCTTTTGACGCTTCCCGCATCAGCATAAAACCCTGGGCGTAGGAGATAATTTTTGACGCCAGCAGCGCCTGGCGTAACGCCTCCAGCCACTGCTGTTTATCACCTTCAACTTGAGTAGTTGTTTTAGCGAACAGTTGCTCAGCTGCTACACGCTGCTCCTTCAGTGCAGACAGACAACGGGCGAACACGGCTTCAGAAATAAGGGTAAGCGGTATTCCCAAGTCCAAGGCGTTAATGGCTGTCCATTTACCCGTCCCTTTCTGACCGGCAGTATCGACAATTTTATCAAGCAGTGGTTCGCCGTCTCTATCTTTGTAAGCCAGAATATCGGCGGTAATTTCGATTAAATAACTGTCCAGCTCGGTTTTGTTCCACTGTGCAAAAACCTGCTGCATCTCATCGCAGTTCATCTGCAGGCCGTCTTTCATGAATTGATAGACCTCGGAGATCAGCTGCATGTCACCGTATTCGATGCCGTTGTGTACCATTTTCACAAAGTGCCCTGCACCATCCTTACCTACCCAGTCACAGCAAGGTTCACCCGACTCCGTTTTCGCGGCAATCGCCTGGAAGATAGGCTTGACTGCCGGCCATGCCTCCGGGGCGCCTCCGGGCATAATAGAGGGGCCAAAACGCGCCCCTGTTTCGCCGCCCGAGACCCCCGTACCGATAAAGTAGATCCCTTTGTTGCGCAGCTCAGCCACACGGCGGTTAGTATCCGGGTAGTTCGTATTACCACCGTCGATAATAATGTCTCCCGCTTCCAGTAGAGGCAGCAGAAGATTAATAAAGGTATCAACCACAGTACCGGCACGCACCATCAGCATCACTTTGCGTGGTTTTTCCAGTTTATCAACCAGCTCCTCC
The DNA here is from genome assembly GCA_036525635.1 of Psychromonas sp. Lineage (GTDB taxonomy): Bacteria > Pseudomonadota > Gammaproteobacteria > Enterobacterales > Psychromonadaceae > Psychromonas. The sequence continues at coordinate 1,939 of DATCZZ010000068.1, forward strand.
AGCGAGTGCGCAGGGATGATATCAGTGCCTTTAGCCGGCCCTGCTAAAAATTCATCAACTTTTGCAGTGGTCCGGTTGTACGCCACTACTTTAAAGCCGTGGTCGTTCATGTTTAAGATAAGGTTTTGCCCCATCACCGCGAGTCCAATAACACCAATGTCTGCCATTTTATTTCCTTAATAGTCGTTAAGAGAAGATTGTCTGATTTTAATAACCGCTTTCTTTATCTGCTGTGCTTCACCTTCTAAATGGCAAAGCGGTTTGTGAATTTCACCAGGATAAAAGATCGCCAGCTCCCCCTCATTGAGCGCAACATATCTACCATCCCGGGTTATGCCAAAATAGACATCTTTATCGCCCATGGATAAATCTGTAACGGTTAACTCACCGTTGGCAAAACCCATTATTTCCTGACCTTTAATAAGTACATGTACATCAATAAACAGCTTGTGTATTTCAAAGTTCTTACCGCTTGCCGGACTGCTGTTTAGATCCAGTATTTCGCACCAAAAATCATTTTCTTCGAGCACATGGTTACCCACGACCGGATTGCTTAGAATAAGTGTTAGCGCCTGCTTTATCTTGCTGACTAAAGGCTGGTTCAGGTAGTCGTACTGATCAATTTTGCTGTAATTTCCTATAAACACGCTTTTTTTCCTTCTGGTTAACGATTGGTTCGACTCTGTTGCTACTGCATTAAGTTCGCGTTTGCGCAGTTTTTGGAAATGTCACCATTAAGTGCGGCAATAAGATTATCGACCGCAGTGCTGACCATTTTAAGTCGGGTTTCTACCGTAGCAGAGCCGATATGTGGCAACAAAACAGCGTTATCTAAGCTGCACAGCGGCGAATTTCCTGGCAATGGCTCCACTTCAAATACATCTAATCCTGCCGCGCGGATGGTTTTATTTTGCAGTGCAGTAATAAGATCCGCTTCATTGACTATTTTTCCTCGTGATCCGTTGATAAAAATAGCCCCTTTTTTCATCATTTCAAACTCTGCCTTGGCAAACATTTTCTCCGTTTCCGGCGTTAGCGGCAGCACCACACAGACAAAATCAGAGGTTTTGAGCAGCGTTGCCAAATCCATACGCTGCGCATGCAGATCCTGTTCGGCTCTGGCATTGCCAATGTTATTAAAGTAGTTGATTTTCATATCAAAGCCCAGGTGCGCTCGCTTGGCTAGGGCATAGCCGATACGGCCCATCCCAACCACTCCCAGGGTTTTTCCATGCACATCGACACCAAAATACTCCCGTCCGATGCTCGCCTGCCAACGCCCTTCGCGTACCATATTTGACAGCTCAACAGCACGACGTGCGGTACACATCATCAGCATAAAGATAGTATCGGCTGTTGTATCGGTCAGCACTAAAGGCGTATGCATCAAGGGCACGTTACGCGCGGCAAGGTAATCCAAATCAAACTGGTCAGTACCGACTGAAATTGTTGATACTGCTTTTAACTTAGTTGCTTTATCTAAAATTGCAGCAGGCATTGGCGCACTTGCACCTATTAACCCCTCAGCTTCTGCCAACGCAGCTACGAAGCTGGCACGATTAAGGTCATTAATGCCCTCAAAACAGGAGATCTCAAAATGCGTTTTTAGTCTGCTTAACTGCTCTTCAGGAATACTTTTATATAACACCACTTTTTTCTTCATATTGTTTCTCTCTTGATAATTAAATCAGTTCCTGACGTGTCGGCAAGCCGTCCATATCACCACGTACCTGCACAGCTAAAGAGCCAAACAAGTTACCTCGACTAGCCGCACTGCCGATAGATTCACCTTCCAACAGCGCGGAGAGCACGCCGACCGCAAAACTGTCGCCGGCACCGACAGTATCGACCACACGCTTAACCGCAAATGGCGCCGCGATCCCCTCTTCTCCCTGGGCGCTCTTGTAATACGCGCCATCACCGCCCAATTTAACAAAAACACTCTTAACCCCTTGATTCAAATAAAAGTCAGCAATAACCTCTGGTTGATCGCTGCCAACCAGAATTTTCCCCTCGGCAATCCCCGGTAACACTATGTCTGATTTAAAGGCTAACGCGTTAATCTCTTCTATCATTTGTGCTTCACTTGACCATAAAGAGGGACGCAGGTTAGTATCAAAGGAGATACTGCAGTCCCTCTTTCTGGCTTCTTTTAAGGCGTGATGACAGAGTTCTCTCAGAGAGGGAGAAACAGCTGCCGCCACACCGGTTAAATGTAAATGCGCTGGTTCTGCGAATACTCTGCTAGCAAAGTTTGCAGGACAGAGCGTGCTCGCGGCAGAATTTTTACGAAAATACTGTACCCTAGGATCGCGTCCGTCGACTTCATTTGACTTCAATTGAAACCCCGTCGGATGAGTGTCGCTGCGCAGAACACAGTCCATATTGATATGCTCTTGTTTAAGTGCACTGCAAATAAACTCCCCCAGACAGTCATTGCCCACTTTAGTGATATAGGTAGTGTCAAATCCTCTGCGCGCCATGCCGATCGCAACGTTGGACTCTGCGCCTGCAATATGGCGGCTGAACTGCTCAACTTCTGACAGTTTGCCGGGTTGCATGGCGACAAACATCACCATGGATTCACCTAAGGTGATAAATTTACAGTTGTTTATCTCTTTCATCTTATCCCGCCCTTTTATGGAACCGATTCCTAAATTTAATTAAAAAAAGTTTGTGTCGCTACTTCTACGCTTAGCTTAGTAATATGAATGGCATAAAGATAACCGCCAGCAGCACCACAGCGATCACGGATATATAAGGGAGAACGGCCTTAAATGACTGATTCATAGGCAATCCACCAATCGTACTGGCAATCAGCAGGCACAATCCGTAAGGAGGCGTGACCAGGCCGACAGACAGGGTCATAATAACCAGCACCCCCAACTGCACAGGCTCTATCCCCAGGGATAACGCTACCGGGTAAATTACCGGTACGAACAGTACCATTGCAGGAATTGCATCCATAAAGGTGCCGATAAAGAGAAAGAACAGAATAACAATGAATAAGAACATATATTCGTTACCGCCCAGGTTATTGAAGAAACCGGCCACTACGGTATTGATTTGATAATAACCTAAGAACTCCCCCAGAGCAGATGCAGCGGCCAGTGCAAACAAAGATAAGCTGCTGATTTTTAAAGTATCTATGAATATTTTCGGTAAATCTTTAAAGCTGATGGTTTTATAATAATAAGCACTGATACAGTAAGCATAAAGGGCTGAAAATGCTGCAGATTCCGTTGGCGTAAAGACACCAAAGACAATACCACCGATAATTATTAAGGGGGTGATCATCGCCGGCACGGCATCTTTTGCTAACGCAATAAACTGCGCTCTGCTTACCCTATCCATAACCGGAAGGTTATCGCGGCGGGCAATCCTGCTGATAACAAACATCATACCAAAACCGATCAAAAGGCCCGGTAGCATTCCCCCGACAAACAAAGCGCCGACTGAAGTATTGGTTAATCCGCCAAAAATAACCATTGTTATACTTGGCGGGATAATACTGCCAATAGTCGAAGAGGCCGCCGTGACGCCAACAGACATCTCCCGAGAATAACCTTTGCCAACCATATTCGGGATAAGGATTTTGCCAACCCCTGCCGTATCAGCCGTTGAAGAGCCGCTCACCCCGGCAAACAACATTGACACTATGACATTGGCATGGCCCAAACCACCGGGTTTTCTTCCTGCTAACGCAATCGAAAAGTCAATTAAACGGCGCGAAATACTGCCGCTGTTCATGATATTTGCTGTCAATACAAATAACGGTACGGCTAATAGAACGTAAGAATTTAAGCCGTAAAACATCTTCATCGGAATCATGGTATTGGGTGTACCACTCATTGTTGCTATACCTGCCAATGAGGCGATACCGATCGAAAAGGCAATCGGAATACCGAAAGCGACCAACGCGATAAACAGCAGCGTAATTAAACCGAGTATCATAAAGCCCCCTTAATCTTAATTATTTCTTTGTAAATATTATCGATCAGATAGATGCCGGAAGTAATAAAAGTCACTGGCATTATCAACCACACATAACCTTGTTTTAGTTCTGGAAGCGTTATCCAGCGGGAGTTCCAAAATGTTTGCATTATTTCAATACTGTAGATAGAACAGAGCAAACAGAACACCAGCATAATTACGTTCTGAACAATAATAATCACAGAGCGTTTAGTGCCTTCATAGCGATGGGTGATCCCACTAAAACTGAAGTGAGCATTTTCCCGCACCATCACAGCGGCCCCTAACAAAATTGCCCAAATAAATGCATTAACTGCAATTTCTTCTGTCCATAAAACAGAGATACCTATGTAACGCATGATCACTTGGATCAGTGTTGCAGCGACAAAAACGACCAGACATACAGTGCCGATGGTCATCTGCAATTTTGCTATTATTGAAGTAAGTAATTTCATGACATCTTCCAGAACTAGTTAGCTACTTAGTATTACGGATGATTTTTAAAGCATCTGTAAGGCCCATTTTTTCAGCCCATTCATTTTGAATTTGTTTTGCTTTTTCAATAAATGGGGTGCGATCCAGCGTGTTCACTATAGCTCCGCCTTCAATCGCTTTTTGTTTATATTCGGATTCTTCTGTGTAGAGTGCCTGGCGCTCAGCCTGTGTCCCCTCTTCTACCGCTGAGTCAAAGACTTGACGCTGCTCGGGAGTAAAGTTTTCCCACACACTATTACGCACTAGCAGTAAACGCGTGGTGTAATCGTGTCCGGTTTCTGACACATATTTACCATTATCTGTTTTGTGGTGCTCCATCGGAACAAAATAAGGGTAGGCGTTTTCAGCACCGTCAACGACGTTACTTGACAGCGCTTGATAGAGTTCACCCCAGGCAACAGAGGTTGGAATAACACCAAGATCCTGCCAGTATTTTGATACTACACCCGATGTTTGTGTACGGATCTTCAGCCTCTTAGCATCTGCGATCGTATTGACTGGCCTTTTACTGTACAAATGGCGGACACCTGCCGTCCAGTATGCGGCCACGCGATATTTCTCACCTGACTTGGTATAGATAATATCAGCAATTTTATCACCCAGTTCCCCATCAACTACTTTTTCCCAGTGACTGTAATCATTAAACAGATAGAGTAACGAGAATATATCAACTTCATCGATGCCGGCTGAAGTCATAAAACCAGGTGAAACAAGCACGATGTCCGCGCCGCCCAGAACCAGTTTTTCGACTAATTCACTCTCATTAGTGCCGATCGTGCCAGCGTGCACCTCAACATTGAACAGACCCGATTGCTCAGCGACCTCTTTCAGTTTGACCATACCCGTTTGGTAGGGATTGGTTATATTAGTCTGGTTGTGCGCCGCGACCAATTTCACTACCTTTGAATCACCAGATTCACCACATCCAACCAGTGCAGAAGCCATAATTAGGCCAAGTATTGTTTTTTTCATCATATTCTCCATAAGACAGTGCAGTTATTGTTAGGTTGTTACTTTGTGATGGCAAATCTACCATGGAACCGATTCCTAGCAATACCCGAAGAGAATAAAATGTGATCCATGCATGGCCAGCAAAATTTAAAGTGTGATAGGTATCAGATTATCTAGGTGGAGCGACGAAGGATCAGTTCGGCAGTAAGTTTGCTCTCAAGGGCAGGCTGATTATCCCCCTGAATTCGGGCAATCAGGCGTTTACAAGCTGTTTTCCCTATCTCTTTGGTTGGTTGACGCATAACGGTAATGCCACCATCGACCAGCTGGGTCCATTCCGGATCATCGATATTCACTAAACCGATTTGCGAGCCTACATGTAAATCTAGTTTCTTCAGCGCCTTTGCTGCGGCCATGGCTGCCACGCCATTGATTGAGAAAATGGCTTTTTTGACTCCTCTATTGGTTTTAATGAATTCGCTAATCGTCTCTGTGAGTCGGTCATCATTCACATCTATTTCAACCACTTGGCACGAAAAACCAGGTACCTGCTCGGCAAAATGTTGGATTGCTTTGACGCGTGCTCGCCTGGTATCGCTATCTAGTCGTTGTGTCACAACCAATATTGACTCATAGAATTTATCTAGCAAATGGTTGCACAGCTCAAGCGCCGCCGCTTCGTTATCTAACCCGACAGTATCCACGCCTAAACCAGTGTCACCCCTATCCACTAATACAAAAGGGCACTCCAGTTTTGAAAAAGCATCCAGGTGATCTTGTGCCATTCCTAACGCATTGATTATGATACCGTCCACCCGGTGGGCTTCCAGTAGGTTAAGGTATTTTTCCTGCTGCTCTTTTTCGTTGTTGGTATTACATACGATGAGCATGTAACCTTCTTTACGGCAAATCTGTTCGATTCCCTGTAACACTTCGATTGAATAGTGGTTGGTGATATCTGCAATGACCAATCCAATTAGTTTGGACTCCCCCGCTTTTAACATTCGGGCAGATTGATTAGGCCGGTAATCAAGATCCGCTATCGCCTGAGCAATTTTATCCCTTATTAGATCCGACAACTTATCTTGTTCATTATTTAAATATCGCGAAACACTGGTCTTGCCGACCTGCGCCCGCTTGGCAACATCTGAAATCGTAGCGAATTTTTTTTTATTGTTACGCAATATTGGTTCCTTTATAAGCACCCCAGCACATTAATCCAGCGTGACAAGCACTGTCGCCCTGAGGGAATATGCTGAGAATGTAATGAGTTAAGATGAAATCTCAGTGAGCGGCTTTGCAGCAGCGAGCTTGAGCAGTTAATGAATACGCTGCTTATCTTCTTATCCTGCCCGGCTTTCTTTCTGTGCTAAACAGAAAACCTATCAACTTTTCCAATCTGTAGCACATATTTCCTAGCTGAAGCAACGATAAGTTAGCGTAAAAGTGACCGAACATAACAAACTGAGGAAAAACGACCTCTAGAAAATTGCTTTCTTAAATAGCCATTACCACGCGTAGCAAGGCAACGAGGTTAAAATGCCTCATACCATTGCGTTTAAAAAAATGGATAGGACCTTCCTGCCGCATCTGTCTTTTGAAAGATGCAGACTAAAAATTGTCTGGTTATTGCTTACTTATAACTGTGTATGAGAGACAGCGTC
>DATCZZ010000069.1:0-3752 GCA_036525635.1 Psychromonas sp.
AGGAGATGCCGATACGTTTATTCTCCGGCGCATTAAACCAGCTCTGTGTTGCGTAGTAGTCACGACCGTTATCAAGGTAGAGGATCGTCTCCGGCGTGTTATCATTGATAAATTTTTCACCATCAAACTCACCGACAAAATACTGCGTACCAGAGCCAGGAGCAGCACATCCGTCCCCGATACCGACAACCAATATCCATTTGTATGAGCCGTCTTCAGCAGTCAGCGGGAAAAGATCCGGACACTCCCAGGGGCCCTTGCTGTGCAGGCCATCTTTTTCACCAAATTCACTGACCATCTCCCATGAAGTGAGGTTAGTCGACTTATAAAAACCTATCGATTGCCCGTGCGTGACTAACAGGATCCAGTGCTTTACCTCCTCAATCCAAATGACCTTCGGATCCCGGTAACAGGGAAGATCCGGATTTGCAATGACCGGATTGTTTGCGTACTTTGTCCAGCGGATACCGCCATCTACACTGTAAGCAAGACACTGACTTTGATGATCCTGCAGCCCATCGTATTTACTGGCCGTATAGAAAACCACCAGATTGTTCTCCGATGGTCCAGCAAAAAGACCGGAACAGTTGTCTTTATCAATGATCCCTGAACCCGAGAACATATTCCCCATTTCATCTGGCGCAAGCGCGATAGGACAATGCGTCCAGTCGACTAAATTATCGCTCACCGCATGGCCCCAGTGCATCGGACCCCAAACATTATCCATCGGATAATATTGATAAAAGAGATGCCATTGCTGATTGGCGAACATAAGTCCATTGGGATCATTTAACCAGCCGAAAGGTGCTTTAAAATGAAGCTGTGGAGTGTATTTGTCTTTTGTAATTTTCATCGATTTACCCTTTCACTGCAGAGCCGGTCAGACTTGCTACGAATTTTCTTTGTATAATTAAGAAGAAGATAATAACGGGAATAGCCATGCACACGGCAAATGCCATGACATTACCCCATGAGGTTTGGTTCCCGCTAAAGTAAGCCGACATGGCAACAGAGAGCGGGCGTACTTCTGTTCCGCGGGTTACCATGATTGGCCACAAGTAGCTGTTCCAGATAGCCAGGAAATGCAGGATGGCAACTGTTACGCTGACCGGTACTGCGGATGGCAGCCCGATATGCCAGAAGGTTTTAAAGAGGTTAAAACCATCCACTTTAGCCGCATCTATCAGGTCTTTAGGTATTTTGCTAAAGAACTGATAGAACAAGAAGATAAAGAATGCGTTCGCGATAGTAGGCAGTATTTGTACAAGGTAGGTATCGATTAATCCCGCACGGCTCACCATTAATAATTGTGGTAATACCAAGCTTTCTACCGGAATCGCAAGGACAGCTATGATTGCGCCGAGAATCATTTTTTTATATCGGCTTTCCCCCCATGCCAGCGCAAAAGCGGCCATCGAGTTTACCGCTAACGAAAGCAGCAGAGAAACAGCCGTAATAAGAGCAGTATTAAAAAAGTAGCGGCCGAAAGGATGGTAGGGATCCGTCCATACTTTTTCGAAATTATCTAAAGAGAAATGCGAGGGGATAAAGCTCTTCCACGACCCCATGCTCGCCATAATATCTGTGTTATCAGGGTTTAAACTGATCGTGACTGTCATCATTAAAGGAATGAGCACAATCAGGCAGAGGAAAATGGCGATGAAGTATTTAAAAATTTTCATATTAGCCCTTATTCATTTTTCATTAAGTGACGCTGAAGGATGCCAAGGGTGGCAACAGCAATAAAGAAAATTACCGAGACAGAAGAGGCGTAGCCAATTTTCTGTGCCTGGAAACCATTAATAAACATATATTGGATAATGGTCATGGTAGAGCCGTTGGGCCCCCCCTGAGTTAACATATTTACTTGGGTAAATAAGCTTAGCGCGCCAATGGTTGTTATAATCACCACGAAGATATTGGTATTTCTTAAGCCGGGCAGCGTGATATAGCGAAATTTATTCCAGTTACTAAAACCATCAATGGAGGCTGCTTCATATCTGTCCGCCGGAATTTCCTGTAAGCCCGCCAAATAGATAAGCATCTGGAAGGGGAAGGTTGCCCAGGCCGACAGCATGACGATCGAAAACAGTGCTGTATCACCGTCACCGAGCCAGTCAATATAGCCTTCAGACTGTGTTATCCACTGATATAATCCATTAAACATGCCATCTGGTGTCTGCAGCAGAGCCGCCCAAATAGCCACTATCACTGTCATAGGTGTCAGCATCGGCAAAATGGTGATGCTTCTAAAAAAGCCAATCGCTTTCATTTTACTGTTAAGCAGAATAGCGGAGCCTAGTGACAGACTTAACTGAATTGGAATAACCCACAGCGCAAAATAGACGGTATTTTTTACCGCCTGCCAGAATTCAGGATCGGTTAATACCCGTTCATAGTTTCTAAATCCAAGTAGCTGGGTTGGGATAGGCCGGGGCATTAATTTTTCATTGGTAAAAGAAAAATATGCCGACAAGAAAAACGGAATGAACACGAAAATCAGCAATAGTATTATTGCCGGTAACAGCATCCCGATTTCCGGCAAAAAACGTCTATATTTTTGCATAATGAAACCACTTCTTGTTATACCGGCGTCAACATGTCGCCGCTGATTGATATTGATGAAATTGAGCTTCTTTATCGTTTGCATCATAATGAGCCCTCTTTTTGTTTGCTTATACCGGCAACAACATGTCGCCGGTGGTTGAGGTGTTAATGAAGTCGAGCTTATTTATCGAAAGGTGGGTAACCCATATTATCTTCAATATCGTTATCGATGGCACGTGCAGCGCGATCCAATGATTTTTGCGCATCAGCACCTTCGATGATGCTTTTAACCGCTTTACCAAACTGGCTGGTAATAACCGGGTAGGCAGGATGCACAGGGCGAACAACAGCAATACTTTGTGCTTGATCCGCAAGTACTTTCAGTGCGCCGCCCTCAGCATAGAGAGGCGTTAATGCGATTGCATCTTTACGGGCAGGAATATAACCCGTGATATAGCTCCACTGCGCAACCTGCTCTTTAGAGAGTGCAAAATTCAGGAATTTGGCAATTTCAGGATCGTTGCTGGTTGTAGATGGAACAGCCCACCCCCAAGCACCGTTAGGAGAGTAAGGTTGCGCACCGAATTTTGGTGCCGGGATAAGCACTAAATCATCACCCAGTGATTCGTGATGGGGGCGCCACATCCAGTTGCCTACCCACGAAAGTGCCGCTGTCTTATCACCATAAAATCGGTTGTCTCCGGCTTTGCTTGGAACGAGAAAGTCTTTCTTCGCCCAGCCGGCAATTTTTTCTAATGTGGCGACGGTTTCTTTGGAGTTGATAGTGCCTTCTGCGCGCCAGGTTTTTTGGTCAATAATGTCGCCGCCCGCTGATTTAACAAATGGATAAAAACCATAAGTATTCCACTCACCGGTATAGTTGAGTTTCATATCAAGCGGCCATTGCACGCCTTCAACTTTAGAGAGCTTTTCCAGCACCTGAGTAAACTCTTCGTAGCTCCATGCCTCATCAATACTTGTCGGTATTTTTATGCCAGCTGCCGCTAAATATTTTTTATTCGCCCAAAGCGCAACAGAAGAATCCCCCGCACTTAGCCTATATAAACGTTTATCGGGACTATAAGTACCCTGCGCCATCAATCCCGGTAGAATCTGCTCCAGGGTCGATTTTTCCACCATCTTATCAATAGGTTTGATCATGCCAGACCAAACATAGCTTGCCATATTGGGGCCGTCAATCATGA
>DATCZZ010000070.1:0-4432 GCA_036525635.1 Psychromonas sp.
TTTTCGTTGCGCTTTGGTTGTTGCGATTTTCACCATGCGCCAGTTACGAATAACATATTCATGAATTTCAGCTTTTATCCAATGCACAGCAAAAGAAACCAAACGAACGCCCACGGACGGGTCAAAACGTTTAACTGCTTTCATTAAACCAACATTACCTTCCTGGATTAAGTCTGCCTGTGCCAAACCGTAACCGGCATAACTTTTAGCTATGTAAACGACAAAGCGTAAATGCGACATAACTAGTTTTTTTGCGGCTTCCAAATCACCTTCATGATATAAACGTTCAGCAAGTTGTTTTTCTTCCTCAGCACTTAGCATCGAGAATTGATTTACAGATTGAACGTAAGCTTCAATACTTCCCTGAGGAACTAAACTCATTGAATTGATTGTATTATTCATGTTTACCCTTAATAATTTATTACTACTGCCCGGCACATGAACGGATCATGCACTGATTAATGTAAATATGAAGTCGTTGTCTTTACAAAATATGAATGGCAAAAATCAATACTTATTATATATGACAAAGAAAAAAATTGTAAAAAAGATTTTATTAACTAGCTGCTAATAAGTGTGACGGTGGATTTAAAATAAGATGGCGTTTTAACAGACGTGGTAGCCAATAATGAATAAGCTCTCTTTTTTCAAGAACAACTCTAAGATGCAAAGCTCCTAAAACAACATTCTCCCCACTGATAAAATCAAAAGTACAAAAAGCAATGACAGCGCCCCGTAAACGCACCACAAGCAATTCACTGCAATTATTCAATAACTCGGATTTTGATTGTTTTTCTTGCCCGTTAAGCACTTCATTAATCAAAACTTGGCAAGTAGGGGAAAATTTAGAGCAAACTGTAATTTCTATTGTCTTATGCATTAATTATCTCTCAATAAAATTGCTTAAAAAACACCCGCCCATGACAGAAATCACATAATACATGTAAAAAAAAAGAGATCAACTAAGATCTCTTTTCTATTTCCGGTTATATAACCCCATTACCTTTAGGTAACAGAGGTTAAATATAAAGCTTATTTAGGCTCTATTTTAACCAAATATTGTTTCACCGATATATAAGAGGCGAGGAACCCCAAGAATGTCGCCAGGCCAATCAAAATAGCAATCTCCTCCAGGTTTAACATCAAAATTTCAAATTGTATTTGATATAACCCAACCAGATTCATTACGCCTGACTGTAACCACTGCACCATAATAAAGGTTAGCAACAAAGCAATTAAGCCACCTAATAAACCATACCAAGCGCCGATATATAAAAATGGACGCTGGATAAAACTGTTTGTAGCGCCGACTAATTTTAAGACTTCAATGGCTGGCCGTTCATTTAAAATATTTAAACGAATGGTATTACTGACAATCAATAACACCGCAAGCAGTAGTAAAACAGCCAAAGCAAAAACAATATCAACAACAAGTGATAATATAGCCTGCAGCTTCTCTATTAAGTCGGTATCTACCCTGACCAAATCAATATCAGCTTCCCGCTGTAGCTTAGCAGCCAATAATTTACTGCCTGCTGTATTCCTTACCTTGTCTTTCGGTATAACAACTAACACCCCGGGCAGTGGATTTTCATCAAGATAGTTAAGTGCTTTTGAAAAGCCAGACATCTCTTTAAACTCTTCTAAAGCCTGATGACTGGTAATATAGGTAACAGTTTCAATATCTTCATATAAACCTAGTTTATTAATAAGTACCTGTACACGTTGCTCAGAGATACCTTTTTTCAAGAATAAACTAATTTCCGAAGCGCCATCCAATTGCCCGTTTATGCGTTCAACATTTTTATACGCCACCTGAAAAACACTCGGTAGTGATAATGCCAGGCCTAACACCAAAATGGTCATTAAGGTTGAAAAAGGTGTTTTCCACAATTCAGCAAAACTGTTAAAAAACTGATGTATATGCTGACGGAGAGCGGCTGCAACACGTCCAAAAAATGAAACTTTTGTAATACGTGGAGAGCCCGATAATACTTTATTTGTTTCTGTTTGCTTAGCCATTTCGTTGTCTCAGTAATCCATCATTGATCATTTCACCGTTTTTAAGGGTTAATGTGCGATAGCGCATTTTTGCAATTAACCCCAAATCATGGGTAGCAATTAATACCGACATACCATATTCATTTAAAGATTCGAATAAGCTTAAAATTTCTAATGATAATTTAGGATCTAAATTACCCGTCGGTTCATCGGCAAGCAGTAAAGGAGGCTGATTAATAATTGCTCTTGCAATACCTACGCGCTGTTGTTCACCGCCTGAAAGGTTAATTGGAAAACTATCTTCTTTTCCCGACAAACCAACTTTATCAAGTGCCGCCAAACTGCGACGTTTAATTTCGTAACGGCTGTAACCTTCAATTAATAGCGGCAAACCGACATTATCTAATACAGTGCGATTCATTAACAAACGGTGATCTTGAAAGATCATACCGATATGGCGACGCAGGTAAGGAATGTCATTGCCTTTTATATTGCTAATATCATTACCATTTAAAACAATACGTCCAGTGGTGGGCCTCTCCATTAGACTGACTAATTTCAATAGGGTACTCTTCCCTGACCCGGAATGGCCGGTTAAAAACGCCATCTCCCCCTGCTTTAAATGAAAATCTACCTGATTAAGTGCTGTGAAACTACCAGGATATACTTTGTTAACTTCTTCAAATAAAATCATAATTAATTATCACCTTGTTCAAGCTCATCCTCTTTAGAGAAAAGAGCATCAATAAACTCCTTGGCATTAAATTCCCTTAAGTCGTCGATTCCCTCTCCTGTTCCAATATAACGAATAGGCAGTTTAAACTTATCAGCAATGGAGAAAATAACACCGCCTTTTGCTGTTCCGTCCAGTTTAGTTAATGTTATACCGGTAATTCCAACGGCCTTATTAAATAATTCAGCCTGGCTAATGGCATTTTGGCCGGTACTCGCATCAATCGTCAGCATAATTTCATGCGGTGCGCTAGGATCTTTTTTGCGCATAATGCGAACCACTTTGCTTAACTCATCCATCAAGTGATCTTTATTTTGTAAACGGCCTGCAGTATCTGCGATTAGCAGATCAATACCACGCGCTTTGGCCGAATCCATTGCGTCAAACAATACCGATGCGCTATCAGCGCCTGTTTGCTGTGCAATAACGGGGATATTGTTTCTCTCCCCCCACACCTGTAACTGTTCAACAGCGGCGGCACGGAAAGTATCGCCTGCAGCTAACATCACGGATTTACCCTTTTGCTGATATTGTTTCGCCAATTTTCCGATAGTGGTGGTTTTGCCTACGCCATTAACTCCCACCATTAAGATTACGAAGGGTGATTTCGTTTCGTCTATCTGCAGAGGCTGTTCCACTTCCTGCAATATCTGTGACAGATCTTCTTTTAACAGTGCATATAATGCCTCTGCATCTTTAAGCTGTTTACGATCCGCTTGCGCCGTTAATTTATCGATAATTTTTAATGTTGTGTCAACACCAATGTCTGCCAGTATTAATTGCTCTTCTAACTCTTCATACAGGTCATCATCAATTTTTTTCCCTTTAAATAAAGAGAATAAACCACTGCCTATACTTAGTCTGGTTTTCTTTAAGCGCTGCTTGAATCGAGCGAAAAACCCCAATGCTTTTTCTTCTTGTTTAAGAGAGTCAGTTTTTTCTTCTTTAAGCGGTTCCTCATCAAACATAATCACTTCGTAATAATCGTCAGCAACTGATTCTGTTTGTTGTTTTTGACTGGCAGATTGCTCAGCTTCTACTCTTTCAGCTTCCACTCTTTCAGCTTCCACTCTTTCAGCTTCTACTCTTTCAGCTTCTACTCTTTCAGCTTCTGCCCTTTCAGCTTCTAATTTTTGTACAGTGAGTCTCTCTGCTTCTAGTCGTTGAGCTTCTATCAGCTTTTCTTCTTCAAGTAACGCATCCTTTTCCTGCTGCGTTGTTTCTTGCGTTGAATTTTTTCCAAACCAGGAAAATAGTCCTTTCTTTTTTGCCATTACTTAAAAACCTTACTCACAACCAATTTAGACTGCTAAAATAGCAGCACATTAAACATTCTTAAACCACTGAAATAAATATTTCAAAGTAGTTTTGAGCTCTATATTAACACCTTATTGTCGGACTAAAAATTATATGGGTAGAAATCATCAGGTTAAATATCACGAAAAAAGCAGAAAACCCATGAAAGATGGGTCTATTCGATTAATATCAGGAAAATGGCGCGGTAAAAAACTACCAGTACAAGACAAAGAAGGGTTACGCCCGACAACGGATCGTACTAAAGAAACACTGTTTAACTGGTTAATGCATGATATTCGTGATGCAAATTGCCTGGATTGTTTTAGCGGCAGTGGCAGTCTGGCTTTCGAGGCATTATCTCGTTATGCAAATCATGCAACATTACTAGAAAAAAACAGTCAG
>DATCZZ010000071.1:0-2456 GCA_036525635.1 Psychromonas sp.
CGAGGGGATGACTAGGATGGATAATAGTAGACAATGCCGTCGCAGAAGAGAAAGACTTGTCAGCGCTATCATCATATTGCACTTGGGAAACATTTATTGACGCGCTATTAAAGATACTGCCGTCACTTGCCTCAAATCTGAGCCCGCCACCATGCCGACCTGCATCTCTCAACCATTCAATACTTTTAAACTCTGCACGATTGCCGAGTAATTCACTTAGCGACAGCAATCTTTCCATAAAGTCATTTTGTAAGGTTGAGAGCATTAACAGTATTTCTTGTGCTTTAATTGAATTTGCCGCAATTCTCATCTAATTTGACACTCCACTAACTCTTCCTAAATTTACTGATGTTTAAAATATCTGCTAAACCATACCAACAACGGAGAGACCGCTTGAAGATAGAAAAAACAGATCCAAGCAAGGTTTTGCTTGCCGTAGCAGGTTATTTTGACTACAAAAAATCTTCTGCATCGATTTTAACAGTTCTATCGACAAATTACTGCAAGATGCAAAATCAGGGCTGCCCAGGTACGCCGGAACAAGAGGCCCCATATGAGCATGGTTATCGGTTTTACAGTGCAGCAACGGGTAAAATGATTGAAGTAAGTTGCTAGGAGCGCAGCATAGCATCTAACTGATCAACTATTTCAGCCCAATCAGCATCTTCAGCTTTAGCTTGTTTTAAAAAATTGGACTGTGCTGAATTCCAAAAATCGGCTTCATGAAGCTCGGCATCCCCTTTTAGAGGGGCATTTTTTTTTATAAAACGATCTATTTCAGGCTCAGAACTGTCCAGACCCAATTGATCAAATAAAGATGACAAAGGGTGATTTTGCATTTCCATTTTAACCTCTCATACGTCAATTTACTAAAAAGAATATTGATAAAAAAATTTATTCAAATTCGGTTTTTGAGCTCAACGGTATTGCCTTCCGGATCCTTGATGTAGATCGAGTTACCCACCCCTTGAGCGCCATATCTTTGCGCAAAGGGTTCAACCGCAATAGCAAAACTTAACAAGTAGCGGCTAATCTCCTCTTCCTGCATCGCTTTAATTTGCAAACAGAAATGATCCAGATTATTTTCAGTTTTAGTTGCCGCCCCGCCACCAAGTCGCCCTAGCTCACTATCAACAGAGACCAAATCGATTAAAGCATTGCCAGCCCTTAATTGAATCAATCCTGTTTCCGCCGGAGTTTCCCGTTCGACACAGCAACCAAGCACCTGACAATAAAAATAGAGCATCTCAGCCATTTTAGTGGTTCTGAGTACAATATGATCTATACCAATCACCTCGATATGCATTTTGTCTCCTCCGGATTAATACATTCCGCTGCTTAAACTTGCAGTACAACATCGTTAAGCAGACATGCTATAACGTTATTATCAAATTGCTTTTTAGTCAAAGAGAAGGGACGACTCAGCTGGAAAACTAAGAAAGTTCGCAAAAATTCATTTAGTTGAACACCTATCACTCATACTAATATCTTGTATCATTGCGCTTAATTAAACGCACGAACATTGCGCAGGAAAAATGAATGGGGGAAAGGTTAATCAATAGTGATAGAGGATGGTATTCTCTGTTTTACAAACAAAAAGACCTCGTCAGCTGACGAGGTCTTTGCTTCTTTAAAATAACATTGGTTGTTGATTACCAGCCAGTGACTTCACGCAATGCTTTACCTATATCAGCAAGTGATTTCGTTGTTTTCACACCGGCATCTTCCAGTGCTCTAAACTTATCTGCAGCGGTGCCTTTACCGCCTGCAATAATTGCACCGGCATGTCCCATCCGCTTGCCTGCAGGTGCAGTCACACCAGCAATGTAAGAAACAACAGGTTTAGTAACGTTCGCTTTAATAAATGCAGCCGCCTCTTCTTCCGCTGTACCACCAATTTCACCAATCATGACAATGGCTTCAGTCTCAGGATCTTCCTGAAAAAGTGCGAGGATATCGATAAAGTTTGAACCAGGAATAGGGTCGCCACCGATACCAACACAAGTTGATTGCCCGAAACCTTCGTCAGTTGTTTGTTTAACTGCTTCGTAGGTTAATGTACCAGAGCGGGAAACAATACCAACCTTACCTTTTTTATGAATGTGACCAGGCATAATACCAATTTTGGATTCATCAGGCGTAATAATACCCGGGCAGTTAGGGCCAATCATGACCACACCACTTTGGTCGAGCTTAATTTTAACTGTAATTAAATCAAGCGTCGGGATCCCTTCGGTGATTGTCACGATAAGTTTAATACCGGCATCGATTGCTTCTAAGATAGCATCTTTACAGAACGGAGCCGGAACGAAGATAACCGTCGCTGTCGCGCCTGTTTTTTCCACGGCTTCACGTACTGTGTTAAACACAGGGAGTCCTAAATGTATTTGCCCGCCTTTACCGGGAGATACACCGCCGACCATTTTTGTACCGTAAGCAATGGCTTGCTCAGAGTG
>DATCZZ010000072.1:0-2706 GCA_036525635.1 Psychromonas sp.
TTCTTTCCGCTGAAAAAATTGCCCGGGATATTGAGTCAGGAAACGGCCCGACAAATGCAGTTGAATTACTGACACAATTCAGCTCGGAGCTGATATCAAGAATGAGTAATACTATTAATGATATCGAAGAAAAATTAGCAACCATAGAAGAGCAACTGTTAGCAAAAAATACGCATGTGTTAAGAAATGACGTGGTGGAGTTAAGGCAGCAGATTATTGCCTTACGCCGTTACCTCGCGCCTCAGAGGGAAGCAATGTTACAACTGCAAAATGACAGGCATGGCTTTTTCACAAGTGAGCAGCATCTTGAATTGCGTGAAGCATTGGATAATTTAATGCGCTATATAGAAGATCTGGATTCTATTCGTGATAGAGCTGTCGTCGTGCAGGAGGAAATTGCCAATAAATTAAATGAACAGTTAAACAAGCGGATGTATGTCTTATCCATCCTTTCGGCTATCTTTCTGCCTTTAGGTTTTTTTACCGGACTGCTTGGTATTAACGTTGGCGGGATACCAGGTGCAGATAATCCCTATGCATTTGCATTATTTATTGGCTTTTTATGGCTGATCATTATTGTCCAAATTGTACTTTTAAAAAGAAACAGATGGTTTTAACAGTGTTATTTTCACCCCGGAAGTTTGGGTATAATTATCAATAGAGTATGTAAAAAAATGCAATTAGATGACCTGATAAAGATATTAAATTACCCGACAATCTCCATAGTCGGTCAAAAAATTACCATCGGCCAATGGCTGCTGATGCCAATCGTTTTATATATCGGCTATTTACTAACGAAAGGGTTGGTAAATCTTATATCAAGACGCTTGATGTCGAAAAAAGCAGATCCCAATCTGATTCACCTTATTAGAAGAATTATTTATGTTTTAGCCATCTCTATCTCACTGGTGACTATTTTAGATTTAATCAATGTACCTATTACAGCTTTCGCTTTTCTCTCCGGTGCAATCGCAATCGGCTTCGGTTTTGGCGCACAAAACATCATCAATAATTTTATCAGCGGTTGGATTTTAATGTGGGAGCGGCCAATTCGCATCGGCGATTTTTTAGAAGTTGATAATGCGAAAGGGGTAGTGGAGGAGATTAATACCCGTTCAACCAGAATCAGACGTGTAGATGGTGTCCATTTACTTATTCCCAATAGCAAATTACTGGAAAACACCGTGGTTAACAGAACACTTGTCGACCATGTTATGCGCACATCAGTGAGTGTAGGGGTTGCATACGGCTCTCCCGTGAAAAGTGTTGCCGGATTAATTTTGCGCGCGGCACAGGAACAATCAACAATATTAAAAAATCCGCCACCCGTTGTGACTTTTGAAGATTTTGCTGACAGTTCGCTGATATTTGAGGTTAACTTCTGGATAAATGCCAAGGTGGATGGCAGTTTACGCATAACAAGAAGTGATGTGCGTTTTCGCATTGCTGAGCTGTTTGCAGAAAACGATATTGTTGTTTCTTTTCCGCAGAGGGATCTCCATATCGATGGCCACTTAACTGTGGTTAACGAAGCAGCGAAAAGCAATAAATCGGAATAATAGCGGTGCAAATTTGCTGTATAAAGGGATTTATGAACTGAGTGATAAATGCATTTTGCTTGCTAACGGGTATATAATTTATTTGCAAAAACTTTTTCCATTTAGCGGAGAGTTTTAATTTTCTACTAGACTGATATGTATGCGCATAATCGATTTTTTTCATCAAGCAAAGCAAAATAATGATTTTGTTATGCTACAGGTAATCACCTAAACTCGCGCGCATTCAATAAGGTTAGTTGCCTTATCAATACAGAATTAATACAGAATCAACTCGTATCATGTTGATTAAAAAGGAAAAATAATGAAAATTGCTATTTTATCGAGGAACTCGAATCTGTACTCGACAAAAAGATTAAAAGAAGAGGGCGAAGCTCGAGGCCATCAAGTTGATATTATTGATACGCTCCATTGTTACATGGATATCACCAGTAGCCGTCCGACCGTTCGTTATGATGGTCAGGAGCTACCCGTTTATGATGCGTTGATCCCTCGCATTGGAGCCTCAGTTACTTTTTACGGCACAGCTGTTTCAAGGCAGTTTGAAGTGATGGGTACTTTTAATATCAATGAGTCTGTTGCTATTAGTCGTTCAAGAGATAAATTACGTTCAATGCAATTACTCTCACGTAAGGGTATTGGTATGCCAAGAACGGGCTTTGCAAGTAAACCTGATAATATTAAAGATTTAATCAAAAATGTTGGCGGGGCGCCTGTTGTTATCAAGCTGCTGGAAGGTACACAAGGGATTGGCGTGGTACTGGCTGAAACCTCTAAAGCCGCTGAAAGTATTATCGAAGCCTTTATGGGAATCAAAGCGAATATCCTGGTGCAGGAGTTTATCAAAGAGGCCGGGGGTGCTGATATCCGTTGTTTAGTTGTTGGTGGTAAAGTGGTTGCTGCCATGAAAAGACAAGGCGCGGAAGGAGAATTTCGCTCCAATCTGCACCGGGGCGGAACTGCCGTCGTTGTAAAATTAACCAAAGTGGAACGGGAAACGGCAATTAATGCCGCCAAGATAATGGGGCTGAATTTTTGCGGGGTCGACCTGCTGCGCTCTGAAAGCGGGCCTAAGGTAATGGAAGTCAACTCGTCTCCAGGTTTGGAAGGGATCGAGGCAGCTACGGGTAAAAATGTTGCCGGTATGGTT
>DATCZZ010000073.1:0-4889 GCA_036525635.1 Psychromonas sp.
AACCGAACTGGTCACTGGTTGCCCACTGATATTTGAAAGTAAGACCCAGTTCAAGATTGATTTCTTCAAAAATTATCTTATCACCGGCAATATTCTTATAAAGGTTACGCTGAACATCATATAGGCTATTATGCTGCAGGTTAAACGGTTCCCATTGTTTGCAACCATTTTCAGTTTGCACTTTAACAATTGTTTTACTGCCGGTATTTTCTGCACTCTCGTGAATATAATCAACTGATTTATAAGGAAATAACGCATTCTCGGGACGGATTCGCCCAGCAGTCAAACAGCCTGTAGATGAGATAAATAACCAGTGATCGCTTGCCGAAACGACACTGATAAAAAATGGCGCCATCCGATCGGCATTTTTAATCTGATAATATTTATCACCTTCCATGGAAACAAATTTCCCTGAAACATGACTTAATGAGTTATTCATATTTTCTGTTGTCATAACTAAACCCAAACCTTTGTAAGCGCTTTCTTATTTGGCGCTGAATAAAACTTAAATTGAAAAAATTAAATGTTGTGGCATCTGATAAAATGCTCATCAGCTACTTTCGTAATAGCAGGGAAGCTATCGCTACATTTATCTAAAACACGCGGGCAACGAGTTGCGAATGGGCAACCTTTACTGGTAGGTTTCCACAATGGTATCTCACCTTTTTTAGCACCTAAATCACGGCGACCGCTTTTCCCTGCCTCAGGAACAGCTGAAAGCAGGAGTTGCGTGTAAGGATGCTGCGGTGTTTGCGTGACGCTGTCACTAGCTCCCCACTCAACCATATGGCCGACATACATCACCGCTGTTTTTTCTGCGAAATATCTGGCAGTTGCAATATCATGGGTAATGTACATAAATGAGATACCATGCTTATCTTTGAGATCCGCCATTAAGTTTAAAATACCCAGGCGAACTGACACATCCAGCATGGATATCGGCTCATCGGCCAAAATTACTTCAGGATCTACGGCTAATGCACGCGCAATAGCAACACGTTGTCTTTGCCCGCCACTGAGCTGATGCGGATATTTTTCAGCCGTTTCAACGGCAGGAAACAGACCAACCAGCTCAAGCAGTTCATAGACCAATTTCTTGATCGTTTCTTTATCACCTCGTTTATGAATAAGTAAAGGCCGGGCAATATGATGATAAATATCATGCACCGGATTTAATGAACCAAACGGGTCTTGAAAGATCATTTGTACCTGGCGAGCGTATTCAAGCGTACCGTGTTCCTCAACAAACTCTTGTAAAGGCTGGCCCTTAAAAGTAATGTCGCCGCCGGTTTTATCATAAATACGCGTTAAAATTCGTGCGCCGGTACTTTTACCTGAGCCTGATTCACCTACAATGGCCAGCGCTTCACCTTTACGCAAATCAAATGACACATCATTAACGGCGCGCATGAAATTCTTTTTATTATTAGATTGACCAATAGGAAAATCTTTTATCAAGTTTTTAACTGAAAGTACTACTTCAGGGGTGTTATTGGTACCCATCATCAACTCCTATAATTTGTGACAAGCTGCTTGGTAATCGACAGAGAGATCAAGCAATTTTGGCTCATCGACCTTACACATATCCATACAATCAGCACAACGAGGATTAAAATTGCAACCTTTTGGCAAACTTAACAAATTAACCGGATCACCAGGAATTCCGTAAAGGCGCTCTTTAGGCCCATGAATCGTCGGGAACGACGAAATCAACCCTTTTGTATAAGGGTGAGATGGTTTACTGAATACGGTTTTAGCATCACCAAATTCAATCAGATTGCCGGCATACATAACACCGATACGATCAGCAATTTCGCCCATTAAACTTAAATCATGGCTGATAAACAAAATTGAAAAGCCGAATTTTTCTTTTAAATCATAAAGCTCGTTTAAGATTTCGCGCTCAACAACCACGTCTAATGCCGTCGTTGGCTCATCCATAATAATAAGCTTAGGCTCTAGCGCTAAGGCGATGGCAATAACAACACGTTGCCTCATACCTCCGCTGAGTTGATGCGGAAAACTCTGCAGGCGATCGCCAGGAAGACCAACAATAGCGAGCAATTCAACCGCTTTTGCTGTTGCTTCTTTGTAGCTGACTTGTTTGTGCGCGAGAATAACATCCGTAAGCTGCTCACCAATGGTAATTACCGGATTTAATGAATTCATTGCGCTTTGAAAAACAACCGAAACATCGTTCCAACGGAACAGGCGTAATTCTTTATCGGACATTTTTAACACATCACGTCCATTATAAAGAATTTGACCTTCCGATATTAACGCTGGTGCCTTATGCAGACGTGCAATTGCGAATGCTAATGTGCTTTTTCCGCAACCTGATTCGCCTGCAATACCAAGCGTCTCACCGCGTCCAATCGTTAAACTAACATTATTAACCGCTCTTGCTATACCGTTGGGAGAAACATAATCAACACAAAGGTTATTTATTTCTAACAGTGCTTCTTTCATACCAGACCTCTACGTTGTTTTGTTTCTTTATTCATTCGATGCCATATTTTCATATGCGGCCCCGTTTTAAGTTTTGGGTTACTGACCTGATCAATTGCCATATTAATTAATGCCAGCGCACCACCTGTTAAGGCTAAAGCTGATGCCGGCACAATCATTTCCCACCACGCGCCGGTGTATAACGAAGAAGATACCTGCGCCCAATACAGCATTGAGCCCCAGCTTACTTCCGTCGCATCGCCCAAACCTAGAATCCCTAGGCCAGCTTCTGCGCCCATCGCGTAAATCACCGTTCCTAAAAAACCGCCAAATACAATCGAAACTAAGTTAGGCAAAATTTCAACAAGAATGATACGCAGCTTAGATTCGCCCATCACTTCGGCCGAGACAATAAACTCTTTATTTCTAATTGCCATGGTTTGAGAGCGTATCACCCTTGCCCCCCACGGCCAGGAGGTAACACCAAGTAGTATCGTTATAACCATTGAGCCCACTTGCCCCAAAAATGCGGCGAGTACAATCAGTAAGGGCAGTTGCGGAAAGACTAAAAACACGTTAGTGATGAAGTTCATCCACTCATCAACTTTACCGCCCAAATAACCAGAAGTAACACCGACACCGACAGCTAATACAGTGGCAATAAGGCCAGCAAAAAGCGCAACACTTAGCGTTTTTCTCGCGCCAGTAAGTACCTGACTAAAGACATCACGACCACTTCGCGTAGAGCCTAATATATACTCTGCATTGGGCGCCACATGGGGTCTGGCAACCCGTTTATTCGGATCATGTTTGGCAAATACAGGCCCCACTAAAGCGCCCAGTAAAATAACCGTGATTAAGAAACCACCAATAATCGCCGGAGGATTACCATGGAAAAAAGCTCTTGTTTTTTTTATGGCTAATTTAAATTTTTTCTTAAACTCACTTGTATGAGCAGGCGCATTAGCATCTTGAGATATTGTATTGTTCATATTTTAAACCTTAGTTAGAAATCCGAGGATCAAGCCATACGTAAAGCAGGTCAGCTATAAAATTAGCGGTTAGTACTGCAGAGACAAGAATAAGTAGAATTGCCTGGATAAGGGGATAATCTCGCGCCATAATCCCTTTCAGCAATATATTGCCCAGACCTTGGTAGTTGAAGACCACTTCAGTCATAATCGAACCTGCGAAAGAGAATCCAATTGCCATCGCAATTGCAGTTGCAACGGGTAAAATCGCATTTCTGCCGGCATAACGATACATCACACGGAAACCACTTAAGCCTTTAGCTTGCGCCATCGTCACATAGTCTTCGCCTAATACATTGATCATCGCATTACGCATATTAAATACCCAAGTGGCAATACCAACGACAATCATCGAGCCCATAGGTAAAACAGCATGTTTGGCAACGCTGCCAATAAATTCTAAATTAAATCCAGTCTCTATAGACGGATCATAGGTATAAGCAAGCGGTAGAAGTTCAAGTTGCAAACCAAAAAAGAAAAATAACAATAGCGCTGTTACGACATAAGGGAAGTTACTCACAAAAGCGAGGACAGGCGGTACTATTTGCCCGAACAAACCATCACGATTATAAGATGAATATGTTCCGATACTAACACCTAGAATCAAAGCAACAATTAACGAGCCTAATGCTAAAAACATTGTCCAGGGTAATGCCATGCCAACAACGTCAATTACACTGATAGGGAACATTAATACCGACGGGCCAAGATCCAATGTAAAAACACTTTGTATATAGGCAATATATTGTTCAAACATATTACCATCGACAAAACCATACATCTCTCTTACAGCGTCCATCTGTGCAATATCCATTTTACCTTGTGCGGCAGCGAATAGAGCATCAATAGGATCACCGGGCATCAATCTTGGAAGCATGAAATTAAAGGATATAGCGATGAAGAAAGCTGTAAAATAAAAACTAAGTCGACGAAGTATAAAGTTCATAAATTTTTCCAATACTTAAAGAGCCACAAAGTGACTCTTTTTATTAATTAACGTTACTTGAGGTGTAGATTATTAAGAATCAAGTTACGCGTGCCACCGTTGTACCAAACTGGTTGCACATATGGATTTTCTTTGTTTGGCCAGCCTTCAAATTTAGCTGTACTGTATTGGAACCAGGTTGCATTTGAAAACAATGGAATAAACGGCAAGTTTGCAGCAGCAAATTCCTGCAGCTGATCGAGTATCGCTTGTTGTTTTACAGGATCATTGGTCAGACCAAAATCTGCAATCAACTTATCTACCTCTGGTGAATGCACACCATGACCAGCGTGCCAGGTTTTACCAATCTGCGATGTTGCGAAGTAGGCTTCATAAGCGAGAATTGGGTTATTAGCTACCATTGACCAGTTAATTGACATTTTGTATTCACTGTCTTTTAACGACTTGTCATACACAGCCCAATC
>DATCZZ010000074.1:0-3231 GCA_036525635.1 Psychromonas sp.
CATCAATATCAGCATCGGCAAAGTGCACTGCTTCATTTTGTTCGGCAATATTATTGCTCACCGCCTTTATTATTGGTTCTGGCTGTTCACTCTGTTGTTTACCCATATCAATTGGCATATCCAGAGCAGTTTCTGTTTGTAACAGTTGCTCTGTACTGCCATTTTCTTTCCAGTTTGAAAATCGTTCCGGTAATGCAAACAACCAGCTGCACAGGCTAATAACCAGGGCGCCAAGAGTATCGATGAGGCTCAGCCAGGAAAAACCGAGGAGTAAGGTTGTTCCTGAAATCAGCAGAGTTAAGAGAATCAAATTCACTGCCAGCAAACTGAAAAAACCCAGCATACTCTGCGCAATAATATCCCCAATCAAA
This sequence comes from Psychromonas sp., assembly GCA_036525635.1. Classification (GTDB taxonomy): domain Bacteria; phylum Pseudomonadota; class Gammaproteobacteria; order Enterobacterales; family Psychromonadaceae; genus Psychromonas. The sequence goes on from DATCZZ010000074.1 coordinate 372, forward strand.
CCACCGGAAGGGTAATAATGGTAATCATCAAAGTTCAGAGAAGCTAATGCAGTGGTGCTGAAGACAGTGAAAATAAACCCGATAATACGTAAACCGAGGTTTAAAAAATCAATATCCAAACTAAATTTTGGTTTCCACAAAAAGATCCAGGCAAAGGTGGCAATCACCACAGGGATAAAATAAGCCAGTAGCCCAAAACCATAAAATAGGATATCAGCTATCCAGGCACCGACCTTACCGCCGGCATTTTGAATCTCTGCAACCCATTGCTGCTGCGACCAGCTTGGATCAACAGGGGAAAATGTGAACAATGAAATGCTGATAAATATGGCAACAAAAGCACAGGCAATTATGCCCACTTCTAATAATTTTTGCACACCGGAGAGCCGGTTAAGAAAGTTGTTTTTCGACAAAAGAAACATCCTGTTTTAAATAGGGAGAAAAAAATAATTAATCTAAAAAATCATCCGGAAGTTGATGACGTAAACGCAGCCAAATTTTACCACTGGCAAAAGCTGAATCGCGAACTACCTGCATAATCTGCTGTATCTCCCCCTTTTCCAATACCACTTTAATTTCAGAGTAAAAAGCCAGCGCAATAGATTTCGCCTCGGTATTTGAAAAATAAAAACGCCCAACCCGACGATACAGGTCTTGCAGCCCGTTAAGAATCAAAACATAAATCATATTGTTAGAAGAAACCGCGACCTGATGGTAAAAACGGTAATCAAATTCTGTAAACTCTTCACTGCTGGCATTGATAGAAGGCACATTCTCTAAAAAAGAGAGGACACTTTTGGCATTATGTTTTGCCGCCATGCGCAAAATAATCGCACTCACATTGGTACGTACAGACATCAGCTGATCAATATAATCTCCACGGCGATCAATATCAAGGCGGGCAATGGTACTTAAAACATTTAAACTGGAGGTTTCCCAAAAATCATTCACTTTGGTTGATTTACCATGACGTATAGTAATCCAACCATCTTTTGACATGCGCTGTAAAACCTCTCGCAGGGTTGTGCGGGTAACCCCTATTTTATCAGCAAGATCGCGTTCCGGAGGCAACTCCGAATGAATCGCGATAGAACCATCCCAAATAGACTCTATCAGGTACTGCTCAGCGACATCCGCCGGCCCTTTTGTTTTTTTTATCATCTGCATTATCGCCATTGCTTTTTATTTTTCTATTCTATCACAGAGCTTAAGAGACTAAACAAACAGAATAGCTTTATAGCCAAACTACCTCAAGCTCCATAAATTTGCATATTGAAGTAATTGCGGGATATATAGCAAGCGCAAACCAGCAAATGTGAGTATCTTCACAGGCATTTTTATAAAAACAGCAAATCTCCCCATTAATCCCTTTTCATTTATCAGTTTACAGTGATAATGTTGTGAATTAATTATTTTTATATTAGGAATCCTCGTGTTAGCAACATTAAAAAACCTCTCCAAACAACGCTGGTCCTGGCTATTACTGGCCGCAAGCGCGCTCTCGCTAGAACTATGCGCTTTATATTTCCAGCACGTTATGCTTTTAGAGCCCTGTGTGATGTGTGTTTACGAGCGCCTCAGCATGCTCGGCATTTTACTGGCGGGCTTGCTGGGAGCCATAGCGCCGGGTTTTATTGTGCTCAGGTTAAGCGCTTTTTTATTATGGGCTGTAAGTGCCGTTTGGGGGCTCTTATTAGCAATACAGCATACGGATTATCAACTGAATCCGTCACCCTTTGCCACTTGTGATTTTTTCCCTAATTTCCCAACCTGGGCGCCTTTGCATGAATGGTTTCCGTGGTTATTTAATCCTACGGGCGATTGCTCTAAAATTGTCTGGCAATTTTTCGGGTACTCTATGCCGCAATGGTTAATTGTGAATTTTTCTATTTACATAATACTATTTGTTATAGTTGCCCTGTCGGCCTTATTGGGAAGAAAAAAGTAATTTTGCACTGCTTTTGGGGCACGGAGCGAGTTGAACGAAAGTTCAGTATCATGACCAGAGTCGCAGAGCCCAACCGCTCATGGCACTAGACTGACGTCTAATTCGCTCCGCGCCCCATTTGATTCAATTAAAATATAATAACAGATAAGGTTAAAGGAATGACAGAGAGTAAATTTGTACAAGCAGCAACCGTACTATTAGATAGACGCGTCGCAGGCACCAAGGCGGGCAGACTTGATGAAAGTATTCGCCCAAATTCAAGCGAGGAGGCATTACAAATACACCAGCAGATGATCAAACTGCGGACGGATCACGTGGGTGGTTGGAAATGTCTGCGGCCATTAGCTGAAGATCAGTATATTGTTGCGCCTATTTTTGCAGATACGCTGCAGCAAGGTGAACAATGTTTTTTATTTGCAGATCGGGGTGCCGCCCTTATCGAGCCGGAAATTAGCTTTGTGCTGGGAGCCGATTTACCCGCACAGCAAACAGATTACAGCGACGCACAAATAGACCAGGCAATTGCCAGCTGTCATATGGCCCTGGAACTGATGCAGGGACGTTTTGCTGATGATTGCGATCCGTCATTTTATGAAAAATTAGCCGATGGTTTAGTAAATCAGGGTTTATTTATCGGCCCTGAAATTAACAAATCATATGCTTATGCGGCAAGCAACATAAACATCACTGTCAAACAGGGTGAAGAGACGCAACAATTCGCGGGCAAACACCCGAATATCCTGCCGCAGAATCCTATCTACTGGTTAATTAATTTCATGAGCAAACGCGGGACAAGCTTTAAAGCCGGCCAGGCAATAATTACCGGCTCCTATGCGGGCATTGTCGAAGTGGCATTTGATCAGCCCACGGAAATTGAATATGAAAACCTTGGTAAATATACAGTTGAATTTA
>DATCZZ010000075.1:0-2859 GCA_036525635.1 Psychromonas sp.
CACGCGGCATGGCTGCATCAGAGTTTCCTCCATTGTGCAATATTCCCCACTGCTGCCTCCCGTAGGAGTCTGGACCGTGTCTCAGTTCCAGTGTGGCTGGTCATCCTCTAAGACCAGCTAGGGATCGTCGCCTTGGTAAGCTCTTACCTTACCAACTAGCTAATCCCACTTGGGCTCATCTTGTCGCGATAGCATATAAATAGAGGCCACCTTTGGTCCGAAGACATTATGCGGTATTAGCAGTCGTTTCCAACTGTTGTCCCCCACAACAAGGCAAATTCCCAAGCATTACTCACCCGTCCGCCACTCGTCAGCAAAATAGCAAGCTATTTCCTGTTACCGTTCGACTTGCATGTGTTAAGCCTGCCGCCAGCGTTCAATCTGAGCCATGATCAAACTCTTCAATTTAAAGTTTAATTTGCAGCTTGCGCTGCGACTCAATATTACTGACTAATAACTCCCTCTTACCTAAGTAATCGAGAAGTTAATCGAATTAATGAATTAATTCGTGTGTCATTCTATTGATGTTGCCTTGTACTATTAAATAATACGAGGACTTTGATTTTTGAAATCACATCAACAATGAATGTCCACACAGATTGTTTGATTAAATTGTTAAAGAGCGTGCCTTTCGGCGAGGTGCGTATAATACGCCTCCTGCGAACGATGTCAACGGTATTTTTATGTTTTTAAACGACTTTTAAAGCCCTTAAAAACTCAACCTCTTTCGTTCTCGTTGACTGGATTAACTTGCGTCCTATCCCGTTTCCGTGGATGCGCATTATAGGGATTAAGATCACATTGGCAAGTCTTTATTCAGCAATATTTTCAATTAAATAACCAGTCGCTTACTTAACAACCAATGCGTACATTTTCTATCTCAATAAAGCTGTTTTTTTATCCCTTGTGTATGTTTACTCTCTTTTCCTACCCTCTTTTTAATGAGGCTGTTGTGCGGATTGGTAAATGGAAGCTGTAAAAAAAGGAGCTTTCGCTCCTTTTTATGGGTTAATCTTTATTACTTCTATTTTTCGTAAAGGCAAAGATATGCTGTTTGCACAGTTACCTTAACATCAAAGCTTGCATTTGCTTGTACTTCAAATGTTTCACCTGCATTGAATGTTTGCCAATCGCTAGCACCCGGAAGTTTTACCGTTAAACTGCCACTCACAACTGTCATATATTCTTTAGCACCGGTACCAAAGGTATAATCACCAATTTCCATTACACCAACTGTCGCTGGTAATGTTTCACTTTGGAATGCAATAGATTTTACATTTCCGTCAAAGTATTCATTAGTTTCAAAACTCATTATTATTCCTTAAATAATCGACATGATATTGACGGCGGATTATGAACAACCCTTATCTAAAACTCAAGTTGTTAAATTTGAGCCTCAAACTCTGTTTGCATTAACTCGATCGTTTCCTGGGCATCCATCCAATCAATTTCTGCTTTTTCTAACAACTCTTTTAATTCACCTTGCCGTTTTAATAATTCGGTTAAACGTATTTTGGCTGCATGCTCATATAATGACGGATCAACCAACTGCTCTTCTATTGTCTCCAATTCCTGCGTAAATTTATCCATCAGTTTTTCGCAGCTGCTTAGTTTATTCCTAAACGGCGTCATTTTTTTACGAAGCTCAGCTTCTAAACGCTTCTGCTCTTTACGGTTAGCCGCTGGCAAATTATTTTCTTTTTTAGCAGCGGGCTGTTTTTCAATACGCTGCTGCTCAGACAACCAGCGGTGGTAATCATCCAGATCACCGCTAAAGGGCTCTACTTTCTGATCATGTACCAGATAGAGATCATCGGTTGTTGTTCGTAATAAATGACGATCATGTGACACAATCACCATCGCACCTTCAAACTCTTGTAATGCCATTGTCAATGCATGGCGCATTTCCAAATCAAGGTGATTGGTTGGCTCATCAAGTAATAAAAGATTCGGTTTTTGCCACACTAATAACGCCAGCACTAAACGCGCTTTTTCTCCACCGGAAAATGGCGCGACTTTATCTAACGCTTTATCCCCTTGAAAACCAAAACTACCCAAAAAATTTCGTAATGTTAATTCTTTTTCATCTGGTGCAAGCCTCGCAAGATGCTGGAGAGGTGTTTCATCTAAACGTAAAAATTCTAATTGATGCTGCGCGAAGTAACCGATTTTAGCGTTCGGATTGATCTCCAACTTACCTGATTTGGGTTGAATCTGATTTGATAGCAATTTAATGAGTGTCGATTTACCTGCGCCATTGCGTCCCAACAAACCGATACGGCTGCCAGGTACAAGGTTTAATTTAATTTGATCGAGAATCAATAAATCATCATAACCTGCGCTCACCTTCTCCAAAGTTAACAGTGGCATGGGCAATGCGTCAGGCGAGCGGAATGCAAAACTAAACTGGTTATCTAAATGCGCAGGCAATAACTGCTCCATTTTTTCTAATGCTTTGATGCGACTTTGTGCCTGTTTTGCTTTACTGGCCTTATAGCGAAAACGGTCAATATAACTTTGCATATGACTCATTTGCGCCTGCTGTTTTTCATAGGAGGCTTGTTGCTGTGCCAGCTTTTCAGCTCGTTGACGCTCAAAGCTACTATAGTTACCCGTATATTCATGCAGTTGCTGCTGTTCTATATGAATTATTTTATCCACTATGCTATCGATAAAATCACGGTCATGTGATATTAAAATTAATGTGCCCGGATATTGGCGCAACCATTTTTCCAGCCAAATTACCGCATCTAAATCGAGGTGGTTGGTTGGCTCATCAAGTAATAATAAGTCTGAAGGACAAAGCAAAGCTTGCGCTAAATTTAAACGCATACGCCAGCCACCCGAAAAATCACTGAC
>DATCZZ010000076.1:0-9006 GCA_036525635.1 Psychromonas sp.
TCGTTCTAAAGATGGCAATATTTTTGTGTTGTAATCGGACTGACCGCATCTTTGCGGAAAATGCTATACAAAACAATTGATTACACCAATATGCAGCAATTAGTTATACCAATACTTATAAATATATGGACAATCTTGCAGGTTAAAATCAACGGGAACTACGTTTTTTCAAATATACGCCGGCTACTGCTCAATCAAAGCCCTGCTCTTATTATTTTCACCTGCGCATACGTAACTTTTGCCCATTTGATCAAGCGCCATGGTATTACATAAAAAAGCCCCTTAACTAAGAGATAGAAAAGGGACTTTAACCTATTAATTTGTAAATAGATCGCTGGCCGTTAGCTGACTTTTACCGGGATAACAGCATCGGCTTTGTCAGTGTAATTTTTTATTTGATCAAAGTTTAGGTAACGATAAGTATCAGCGGCGGTCGCATCTAAGGTTTTAGCATACTTCATGTACTCCTCCACCGTTGGTAGTTTGCCTTCAATTGCGGCAACGGCAGCCAGTTCAGCTGAGCTCAGATACACATTGGCATTATTACCTAAACGGTTGGGGAAATTACGTGTTGAAGTTGACACTACTGTAGTATTATCACCAACTCGTGCCTGATTACCCATACACAGAGAGCAACCTGGCATTTCAGTACGTGCACCGACTTTACCAAATATGCTGTAATAACCTTCATCGGAAAGTTGTGTCGCGTCCATTTTGGTTGGTGGAGCAATCCATAATCTGGTCGGTAATTGACCGGTAAATTTTTCAAGCAGGTTACCTGCTGCACGGAAATGTCCGATATTGGTCATACAAGAACCGATAAAGACCTCATCAATTGCTTGCCCGGCCACCTCAGACAGTAATTTCACGTCATCAGGATCATTAGGGCAGGCGAGGATAGGCTCTTTTATATCGTTTAAATTAATATCAATCACAGCGGCATATTCAGCATCTTGATCGGCTTCCATTAACTCAGGATTTGCAAGCCATGCTTCCATCCCCTCGATACGGCGTGTAATAGTGCGTTGATCACCATAACCTTCAGCAATCATCCATTTAAGCATAACAATGTTAGAGTTTAAGTATTCAATGATCGGCTCTTTATCAAGTTTGATAGTACAGCCCGCTGCACTTCGTTCTGCTGATGCATCGGAAAGTTCAAAAGCCTGTTCAACTTTCAGCGTAGGAAGCCCCTCAACCTCCAAAATTCTACCGGAAAATACATTTTTCTTGCCTGCCTTTGCAACGGTTAGGTGGCCATCTTTGATGGCCTGATAAGGAATTGCATTAACTAAATCACGCAGCGTAATACCCGGCTGCAGTTCACCTTTAAAACGCACTAACACCGATTCCGGCATATCCAGCGGCATAACGCCTGTTGCAGCAGCAAATGCCACTAAACCAGAACCAGCCGGAAAGGAGATACCAATTGGGAAACGGGTATGCGAATCACCGCCTGTACCGACCGTATCAGGTAATAACATACGGTTTAACCACGAATGAATAATACCATCCCCCGGGCGTAAAGAGATACCACCACGATTGCGGATAAAATCAGGTAAAGTATGATGGGTAATAACATCAATAGGTTTAGGGTACGCCCCCGTATGACAGAAAGACTGCATTACTAAATCCGCCGAGAAACCTAAGCAGGCTAAATCTTTTAGTTCATCACGTGTCATAGGCCCGGTTGTATCCTGCGAGCCAACACTGGTCATTTTAGGCTCACAGTATTGACCAGCACGCACACCTTCCACGCCACACGCTTTACCGACCATTTTTTGAGCCAGTGTATAACCTTTTGTTGAAACTTCACGGTCAACCGCAAGTTGGAAAACAGTGGAGGGCTCAAGCCCTAAAGAATTACGCGCGCGCTCAGTTAAACCACGACCGATAATAAGCGGAATACGGCCACCGGCACGTACCTCATCAAGAATAATATTTGTTTTTAACTCAAAGTTAGCAATAACTTCACCGGTTGCATTGTTTTTAACCACACCTTGATGCGGATAGATATCAATCACATCACCGGTATTTAAGCCGCTGACATCCATCTCGATAGGTAATGCGCCCGAATCTTCCATGGTATTAAAGAAAATAGGAGCAATCTTATTACCAATACAAACACCACCAGCACGTTTATTGGGCACATAGGGAATATCATTACCCATAAACCATAAAACTGAATTGGTTGCAGACTTACGCGAAGAGCCGGTACCGACAACATCGCCGACATAAACTAACGGATGACCTTTTTCTTTCAAAGCTTCCATCTGCTTAATCGGTCCGACCACCCCTTCTTGATCCGCAGTAATGCCTTCACGGGAGATTTTCAGCATCGCTAACGCATGCAGAGGAATATCAGGACGAGACCAGGCATCAGGAGCGGGCGATAAATCATCAGTATTTGTTTCACCAGCCACTTTAAAGACGGTCATGGTGAGTTTTTCAGCGACAGCAGGTTTTTCTAAAAACCAGCGCGCATCAGCCCATGCCTGCATCACTTCCTGTGCAAAAGCATTACCCGCTTTGGCTTTCTCTTCAACGTCGTAAAAAGCATCAAACATCAGCAGCGTATGAGAAAGCGCGGTGACCGCTAACGGCGCAAGCGCGACATTATCAAGCTGCTTAACCAGTGATTCAATATTGTAACCGCCCTGCATAGTCCCTAACAACTTGACCGCATGCTCGGGAGAAACAATAGGTGATTTGGTTTCAGCAGAAGCAACGGCAGATAAAAAACCAGCTTTAATGTAAGCAGCTTCATCAACACCAGGGGGGATTCGGTTTTCTAATAGATCCAGCAGAAACTCCTCTTCGCCCTGTGGAGGATTTTTTAACAATTCAACTAATGCTGCAGTTTGTTCAGCATTCAAAGGTTGTGGGACAATACCTTGTTCGGCACGTTCAGCGACATGTTTACGATAAGCTTCTAGCACAATAGTAACCTCTTGTTGCAGCGAAATGGTTCGCTTTATTGGGATCGTTGATAAAAAAATTTATCGAAAAGTATAGCGTATCAGTACAATAAATAATATAACAGCCGCGAACCAGTTTACAGTAAGTTACAAAAATGTTGACATAACATCCACTTGTAACAATTTATTTCACATCTGCCAGGGTGAGGTTTGCGCTCTCCCCCTCAAGGGTTGTGAGTGCGGGACTGAGCTGATTAAATTTTTTTCATAAACGCAGATCGGCTTGATGCTAACCTGCGTAAATGAAGAGGGGATGAGTGGATTGGCCTCTAGAGTAAAATTTAACGGCAGCTTGGTGCAGAGCGCTGTTTAGATAGATACATAGCAAAGGTAATAACGATAAAGGTGGTTAAGTAAAAACTCAATTGGATCGCTGTAGGTCGCTCTTGATACCCCATAAGCACATGCAATACTTGCCCCGTCAGCGAGTGTTCAGAGAGCAGTGACGCACTATCCCAGATCGGGCGTTGCGCTGGTAGCCAGCCTGAGAGAGGAATCCTGCTGCACTAGCGGACATGCCACTGGCCAAAAACAGTATCATCCACCCAGTAACAGTGAACAGACGATGTGCTGGTACACGCAGCAAACCAAAATATAATAGCGCACCAAAAACAGATCCGAGCAGCAGTCCCAAGATGCCGCCAGTGAGTAAGGAGATACTGTCGCTGCCGCTGGCGGCAAGGCCATAGATGAATAACACCACCTCGGACCCCTCACGCAATACCGCCATGCCAATCGCAGTAGCCAGAAAATACATAGGTAGCTGCCCACTGGCAACATTTTTGCCCACGTTTTTTAAATGACCTATCAGCTCTCCGGCATGTTTGGACATCCAGATATTATTCCAAGCCAGCATTAACACTGCACTAAATAAGATAGCCGCATTAAATAATTCCTGGCCAACACCATCAAAAATTGAAGATATTTTCTCGGCAACAGCGGCCACCATTAAAGCCCCCAAAAGGCCCGCGGCAATGCCGCCCAACACCCAGCGGTTGCGCTGCAATACTCCTTGAGTCGCAGCGAGAACAATCGTTATCACCAGCGCGGCTTCCAGCACTTCACGAAAGACAATAATGGCTGAACTGAACATGTTGCTACCCCTTAATTATTTAACAATGAGTTTGCCGTGTGCGCTTTCTTCATGAAATTCGCCGACAAATGAATACTCACCGGCATCCAGAGGTCCGACTAATACTACTCCCACCGAGTTACCGGGGATGATCTTTTCTCTATTGAGCGCGTGACTTTCAAACTCCTCTGGCGTAGCGTCTTCATTCTTGCTCACCAATTTGACTTTTTTATCGGCTGGGATAGTCAATGTACTTGGTCCAAACTTATGATTTTTGATAGACAGTTCAAAAGATTGCGTTTCTTCCATTAGTGGTGAACAAATTGTAAGACCCAAAAGAGCCGCAGGTAATATTAATTTTTTCATGGTGACCCCTACGCAAATAATAATGCGAACAGTTATCATTTGCGTAGGGGGTCAACCAGAATAATCATATTCGTGTTTCATATTGATCTGAATCAATTATTATGCGTAGTTCAATAAGAGTGCGTTCAAGCAAAAGATGGTAATGGTTACCCGTCAGGCAACTGGAATCTACTATAAACAACAAGGTGGATCGCAAAGGGCCGCTCAGAACTTCCTCAATCGACTCGCAAACATGAGCTAAAAACTAACTCAAATTCATTGCTGATAGTCAAAATTAAAGATCTGTGCTGATGGGTGTATTATCTGGGTTCGAGTTGAACGTGCTGAATTTATCTTGAGAAAGTATCCATTTCGCCTAAATGAGGCTGCCATCCTACTCCTGCATTTGTAAGGCCCTTATCCTTTTTTCAAGAGGAGGATGACTCATCAGCAGTTCAGAGATTGCCTGTTTACCGCTGATACCGAAAGCAACTAACTGTCCATCAAGCTGGCTTTCGACTGTATCACCTTGTAACCGTTTTAAGGCATTGATCATTTTTTCCCTACCGGCTAACTTCGCGCCGCCTGCATCGGCACGGAATTCACGGTAACGGGAAAACCACATAACGATAATACTGGCCAGCATACCGAATATTACCTGAAACGCCATGACCGTCATAAAATAAGCGAAGCGGTTGTCACTGCCCCGGCTTACCGCCCTTGCGACTATGCGCGCAAAGAAAAAGACAAAGGTATTCATTACCCCCTGCAGCAGGGTCATGGTGACCATATCACCGTTAGCCACATGACTCATCTCATGCCCGAGCACGGCTTCAGCCTCATCTTCAGTCATATTTTGCAACAGACCGCTGCTCACCGCCACCAGAGCACTGTTTTTATTCATACCGGTGGCAAAGGCGTTAATTTCAGGGGAGTGATAGATGGCGACCTCCGGCATGCCGACACCTGCTTTTTCAGCCTGTCTTTTAACGGTATTTAGTAACCAATGCTCTTGCGCGCTATGCGGCTGCGCTATCACATAAGCACCGACGCTGCGTTTTGCAACCCACTTGGAGATCGCCAGGGAGATAAAAGAGCCGCCCATACCAAATACAGCAGAAATAGTTAACAGACCAGCGATGTCTTGCAGATGAATCCCCAGTAGCGGCAAGACAATATTAAGAATAATGCCGAGAACGATAAGTATGGCAAAGTTGGTAGCAATAAACAGCAATATACGTTTCATAAATTCTCCTGGCCTGCATTGCAGATTTTCAACAACAGCTACAAGCAAAAGCTTAGGTCGATTAACTGGTTAGAGCAATCTGCAATGCCATCTATTCTCTTTGTTTTTATTTTCTAGAGCCTCGTCAGTTTTGCCTATAAGTCACATTTATTTTGAGCTGCATCGCGTGCAGAACAAACCACTCATTGGGCAAATCCGACCGGCGCTGTTACCCCCTGCACTTCATCTAACATCAGGAGTTGACGGTTAGCCGTATCAATTTCAAACAATTGCAGGCAGTTGGATGATTGTGCCGCGACAATAACCTGATGTCCGAAAATATAGATATCCCTCGGGGTGCGGGCTGTTTGTATACGCTGGCAAAAGGTTAAGCTACCCGAGCGCCGGTCAATTTGAAACAGGACTAAGCTCTCCTCGCCGCGGTTTGTCGCCAGAAGAAATTTTCCATCAGCAGTGATAGCGAATCCGGCAGCGCTGTTGGAAATCTGGCTCTCTTCAGTTAGCGTGGAGAGGCGTTGAATCTCCTGCAACGAAAAGGAACGCGGCACGCTATGTGGCTCTGTTTGCTTAGTGCCATGGAGCGCATAAACAGCAATCGAATTGGCGATTTCATTGAGCAGATACGCAAATTGATGATCAGCACTTATTCGCATAATTCTCGGCCCTGAGCCTAACGGGCAATCAAGCCATAACTCATCAATGATATTCAGCTGATCCTTCTCAATGGCATATAGGCTCACAAGATCGGTCCCCATATCCACTGAGAAGACCTGTTGTGCGCTGCCTATCATGCCGATATGGTGGGGATGACAAGTGCTCTGACGAAGATCCGTGCTACGCGATCGGTATTTATGCGCGATAACACTGCTAATTTCAATGCTGCCGTTGATCGTCAGTAGCAGATCCACACCGTCATAAAAGGATGAGGCAAGACACTGTTTTTGATTCTCCGTACGCGCAAAGGAGCTGATAAAATAGGGGATCTCATGCTTATCCTGCAGGCTAAGCATGCCATTCTCCTGGATAATAAAGGTGAGGATGGCAGACACTTGATGATCATCGCGACAGGACATCAATAACTGCTTGCCGAGCACCAGCAGCGCGCCGGGTTTCATCGCGCAGGCATAAACCAACCGGGCTTGCAGAGTACCGCTCTCCAGCGTTACCCGGTAGATGCCTCTGCCGTTTGCCTGCTCATCGCCATAACCGATAACAAATGTTTGATATCTCATACAGTAACTCCATGTTCAACAATCTGCTCACACCAGAGATCAAATCCCGGGTCTTTGGCCTTCAACTGCGGGTGCTGATCCATATACTCAAGGTACAAACGAACGCCCTCTTTAAGAGTAATATCGCAGCTAAAGTCAGGCGCGAGACGCTTTAATTTGCGGTTATCGAAGATCACCGAATAGTATTTCTCTCTGGCCAGATTGCTGAGTTCGAGCAGCTCTTGATAATTGGAAGTAAAGGACTTTTCACAAATAACATGCTTGCCGGCCTCCAGCGAGGCCCGCGCATAGGCAAAATACAGATTGTTGGGGATCCCCAAATAAACAAAATCGGTATAAATAGTATTAATTGCAAACTTCTCCTGCAACCTTTTAGCCTGTTCAAGGCTGCTTTCACGCACACATATCGCTGCACAGCGAATCTCCTGCACCTCGCTAAGCGCCTCCAGGCAACATCCGGCAATATTTCCCGCACCCACAACTCCAATTCGCATCTCAATCTCGCTTAACTTAAATCACAAACACGTAAGCGATACTGCAGACTGGCACGTATAGTGTCAAGAAAAATAGAGGGATTAAAGGTAAAACTCTGCAATTTAATACCCTTCTCTTGCACAAACACTCATTTTCATTAAGGGATACTGCAGTATATCAAGCTGAAGAGATGTAATATTTCACTGTTCTAAGGTAAACTAAGTGCAATTTAACGACTTAACTGCATTGAAGGAATGGTTGCATGACTCAAGAAGAGCGCCTAATTGAATTGGAAGCACGGGTAAGAAGCCAGGGTAAAGTGACACTGGATGATATTTGCCGGCATTACCAGATCTCCTCCGACTCAGCGCGCAGGGATCTGGTCAAGTTAACAAAACTTCCCGGGATTCTTCGCATTCGCGGCGGCGCGATACTTGATGAGAAACGGGTCAGCCTCTCTTATAACCAGCGCAGCGCCTCGAATCAGCAGAAGGAAATGCTCGCCCGCCATGCGGTCACTATGATCGCGGAAAATGACATCCTATTTCTCGATGCAGGCACAACCTCCGCAATATTAGCACAGCATCTGCACCTGCCGACGAGCGTCATCACCAACTCTATCGAAGTACTTCATGAGTTAAGTGGGAAAGAGAAGATCAGAAAATGTGTGCTGGGCGGTATCTTTGATGATTTCGCCCATACTATATTAGGCAATATTACCGTTGAGCAGATCAAACAATATCAGGCGGATAAAGCCTTTATTGGCGTCAGCGCATTGTCGGAATCAGGAATTACCACGGATAATGAAATGGATGCTTTGCTGAAAATGGCTATGGCCAGCCAATCTAAACTGGTCATTTGTATTGCAACCTGCAGCAAATTTAACACTCAGCTGATGTTCCAGTCATGCCAGTGGTCAGATATTGATTATCTGATTACCGAGAAAACGCCACCGGAGAATATTTTAAAACAGATGCAGGCGCATGATGTAGCACTGCTTGTGGTAGAAAATTAAGGGTTGGGGTAGATTCTACATCCTAGCATCAATGATGGTGTTGATTTATCCAATAAAATCGCGGCCATTACTAATTGATCTGCAAAAGGCAATATCTGTTCCCTAAATTTACAACGGAACGCAAAAGTGCAGATTTTAATAACGCTGCATAAGCTAATTCTCCTGTGAAAGGGTCAGCTTGGCTGAATAAAAAAGACACCACCACAATATGATATTTTTCAGCATGCCGAACACCTGAAATTTATATGCGCAGCCTCAACGCCGCAAACGCCTGCGCGCAGATCGGCTGCTTTCGAGCAAAACAGGGCAGCCGTAATGCGTTTGATTGATTTGCTTAGCTGTTGTCTTTGCCGTCATAGGGAAACTTAGTATGGCCATATCGAACGACAAAAACAGATAAAGCAAGAATAAATATTACGCCTGCAAGGCCAAGCAGTCTTAAGGTATCTAAGTTCTTCATATCGAGGATCATGTAGCGCGCCATCGCTACGATAGCAATATAAAGAGGCATACGAACCGGTAACCGCCCCGACTTGAGGTATATTGAAGCCATGGCCAGCACTTCAAGATAGATAAAGAGTAATAAAAGGTCTGATAAAGTGACTTGCATTGCCTTAATCATTGTTGTAATTTCAAAGAGCATT
>DATCZZ010000077.1:0-5707 GCA_036525635.1 Psychromonas sp.
TTTTTGAATTAACTTTTCAATGTCCTTCAGCAGCTTAAACTCTTCGTTACATACTAATGAGAGGGCCTGCCCATCATTACCCGCGCGGCCGGTCCGGCCGATACGGTGAACATAATCTTCAGAGACATGGGGCAGATCAAAGTTAACAACCTGTGGTAACTGGTCAATATCGATACCGCGTGCGGCGATATCGGTAGCCACTAAAACGCGTATCAGCCCCTCTTTAAAGCCAGCCAAAGCTTTGGTGCGCGCCCCCTGGCTTTTATTACCATGGATAGCGGCAGAAGTAATACCACGTCCATCCAGGCTTTTAACTAAGCGGTTGGCACCATGTTTGGTTTTTACAAAAACCAATACCTGTTTCCAGTCGTTTTCTTTTATTAAGGTACTTAAAACAACAGATTTCTTGGTTTTATCCACTTCATAAATAGTCTGGGTAACGCTTTCTGCAGTGGTATTACGCGGACTCACTGAAATTTCAACAGGATTGTTTACCAGCCCTTTGGCTAACTGGCGGATATCGTCCGAGAATGTTGCCGAGAAGAGCAGGTTCTGACGTTTTTTCGGCAGCACAGCCAAAATGCGTTTAATATCGTGAATAAAGCCCATATCCAGCATGCGATCTGCTTCATCCAGAATCAAGACTTCTAATTGTTTGAAGTTCACTGCATTCTGGTTGTAAAGATCCAATAAACGCCCCGGCGTTGCCACCAATATATCCACCCCACGGCGTAAGGTTTGCATCTGCGGGTTAATTTTGACGCCGCCAAATACCACAGCGCTGCGCAATGGCATGTGCTTACCGTAATTGACAACGCTTGCATGGACCTGTGCGGCCAGTTCACGTGTCGGTGTTAACACCAATGCACGTACCTGATTTGATTTTGGGCTATTGCCTTTTTCTAACAGGGTTAACAGCGGCAGCGTGAAACCAGCGGTTTTACCTGTACCGGTTTGTGCCGCAGCCATGACATCCTTACCCTCTAATATGGCTGGAATTGCTTGAGCTTGAATCGGGGAAGGCTCTGTATAACCTTGCTCCTTGACTGCGTTAACCAGCGAGTCGGGTAAACCTAATGAATCAAAGCTCATAATTAGTCTCTTAGTTGGGAAGTTGAAAAAGCGCGTAGCTTACAGTAAGCCCAGATTAAGTGCTACAGCAGAATCATTAAATTAATGCATAAAATTCGTACAAATGCAGAGTGATTAAGCTCACGTTTTCTGTATAATAGCGCAACTTTAAAAATGTCAGGCTGAAAGCCCTGGCAAAAAACATAACAATATAGCGGAGTTTACAAATAAACGTCGCATTAAATTAGGAAAATCGCCTTGTTAAGTACGAATAACATCACCATGCAGTTTGGTGCAAAACCTTTATTTGAAAACATCTCCGTTAAATTTGGTACCGGTAATCGCTACGGTCTGATTGGTGCTAACGGTTGTGGTAAATCAACATTCATGAAAATTTTAACCGGCGACCTTGAACCAAGCGCCGGCAATGTCAGCAAAGATCCTAACGAACGCATTGCGAAGCTTCATCAGGATCAGTTCGCTTTCGAAGAATTCACTGTGCTTGATACTGTGTTAATGGGCCACAAAGAGATGTGGGCTGTTATGGCTGAGCGTAATCGCATCTACAGTCTGCCAGAAATGAGTGAAGAAGACGGCATGAAGGTGGCGGATCTTGAAACTGAATTTGCAGAAATGGACGGTTACACTGCCGATTCCCGCGCTGGAGAACTGTTACTGAGCGTAGGTATCCCGCTGGAGCAGCATTACGGTTTAATGTCTGAAGTGGCTCCGGGTTGGAAGCTGCGTGTCTTACTTGCCCAAGTACTCTTTGCAAATCCTGATATTATGTTACTTGATGAGCCGACCAATAACCTGGATATCGACACTATCCGCTGGTTGGAGCAGGAACTAATAGCACGTCAGTGTACTATGGTCATCATCTCCCATGACCGTCATTTCCTAAATGCGGTTTGTACACACATGGCCGATATCGATTACGGTGAATTACGTTTATATCCCGGTAACTACGATGAGTACATGACGGCGGCAACACAGGCGCGCGAACGTCTGCTCTCTGAAAATGCCAAGAAAAAAGCGCAGCTTTCCGAGCTGCAGGAGTTCGTCAGCCGTTTCTCTGCAAACGCATCAAAAGCAAAACAGGCAACCTCTCGTGCGAAACAGATGGATAAAATCCAGCTTGAAGAGGTAAAAGCCTCAAGCCGAGTTAACCCCTACATTGTTTTCAAGCAGGAGAAGAAACTTTTCCGTAACGCGCTGGAAATGGAAAATCTGACCAAGAGCTTTGATAAAACACTGTTTAAAGACTTGAGCCTGATGGTTGAAGTGGGTGAACGCATTGCCATTATCGGTCAGAACGGTGTGGGTAAAACAACTTTATTGCGTATCTTAATGGGCGAAATCCAACCCGATTCAGGTACATTTAAATGGTCTGAAAATGCCAACCTTGGTTACTACGCGCAGGATCACTCCCGTGACTTTGAAAAAGATCAGACCCTAATGGAGTGGATGAGCCAGTGGATGAAACCGGGTGATGATGAGCAATTTGTGCGCGGCACACTGGGGCGTCTGCTGTTCGGCTCGAATGATATCGGTAAATCGGTAAAAATCATCTCCGGTGGTGAACAGGGCCGCATGCTCTTTGGTAAGTTAATGATGAATCTTCCCAACATCCTGTTAATGGATGAACCAACCAATCACTTGGATATGGAATCTATCGAGTCATTAAACTTGGCACTGGAAAACTACGAAGGTACGTTACTGTTTGTCAGCCATGACCGTGAATTTGTCTCTTCACTGGCAACCCGTATTATCGAAATCAAAGAAGATAAAGTCATTGATTTCCACGGCCCATACAGCGAATACCTTAAAAGCCAGGGTATTGCCGGAGCTTAACTTCAGCTGCCGGGCGGTTAATAAAAAAGGGCTTTTTGCCCTTTTTTTGTGTCTGCAATTAAATCATAAAGCGGCCATGTAACCGCTCGCGATACTTTGCAATAGGCCACGTCAAGATTGATTTTGTTTATTTCAGACTCCTTTGCCCGAACTCTGGTATGCCTTTTCATTTTTTGTTATGTTACAGCTAATATAATTTGAGTTGTAAATTGATGATGAATAAGAAAAAAAGACCAACTTTGCAAGATATTGCTGACCGGGTTGGCGTCACCAAAATGACCATCAGCCGTTTTTTAAAAGATCCTTCACAAGTTTCAGCCGTGATGCAGGAAAAAATTGCAGTTGTAGTCGAAGAGCTTGGCTATATTCCAAACCGGGCGCCAGATCTACTCTCCCGAGCCAAAAGCAATGCGATTGGCGTGTTGGTGCCTTCGTTAACCAACCAGGTTTTTTCTGAGGTGATCCGCGGTATTGAAAGTGTCACAGAAGCCGCAGGCTACCAGACTATGTTGGCACATTATGGTTATAGCAATAAGGTGGAAGAACAACGCATCAGTTATCTATTATCCTACTCTATTGATGGTTTAATCCTTTCTGAAAGTCAGCATACTGAGCGCACTTTAAAAATGATCCACACCGCTGGTATTCCTGTAATCGAAATGATGGATATCACATCACCGGCCATTGAACAGGCGGTGGGGTTTGATAATGTCGATGCGGCCTATCGCATGGTTTCTACCATGATAAAAAAAGGTTATCGGCATATTGTTTATTTTGGGGCGCGCATGGATGTGCGAACTAAGCTAAAACAGAAAGGGTATGCAAAAGCGATGCAGGAGCATGGCTTAGTGGCCAACACTGTTTTTACTGAAGCGGCTTCCTCCTTTACCTTGGGCGCCGCGTTATTACAAGAAACCCTGGCTAAGCATCCAAAAACTGACGGCATTTTTTGTACCAACGATGATTTGGCAATTGGTGCCATTTTTGAGTGTCAACGCTTAGGAATTTCTATCCCAAAACAGATTGGCATTGCCGGTTTTCATGGTCTTGATGCGGGACAGATAATGCAACCAAACCTCGCCAGTGTGATCACCCCCCGAGAGAAAATTGGCCGCGTATCGGCAGAGCAATTACTTTCTCGCATCAAAGGAGAGCCGATTGAAGATAAAATAATCGATCTTGGTTTTAACATTCATCAAGGGGAGAGTATTTAGAATGGCTAAATCTTTAACTATGCTTCCCCTCAACTTGCTGACTCTTCTCTCTTCAAGTAGTTTGCTAATTTAATACGCCGGCCGACACTCCGCCGAGTGTGCTCCCATCATCGCTTCTACCGCTTCGACCATATCAGTGCTGCCGCAGAATAGCGGTACACGCTGGTGTATTTCGCTTGGCTCGATATCCATTATCCGTCTGAAACCGTCACTGGCTTTACCGCCGGCTTGCTCAACCAGGAATGCCATCGGATTACATTCATATAATAATCTCAGTTTTCCGTTGGGTGACGAAGCCGTTGACGGGTAGATGTAAATCCCGCCTTTTAGTAAATTACGGTGAACATCAGGTGCAAGAGAGCCAATATAGCGAGAGGTGTAAGGCCGTTTTGATGGCGTGTCTATCTCCTGACAGAATTTCAGGTATTTTTTCACTCCGTCTGGAAATTTAAGGTAATTACCTTCGTTGATAGAGTAGATGGAACCACCTTCCGGAATTTTAATATTTTCATGCGAAAGGTAAAATACACCTAGTGACGGATCACAGGTGAAACCGTGCACGCCATTACCTGTTGTATAAACAAGCATTGTTGATGAACCGAAGACAATATAGCCAGCCGCAACCTGACTGTTTCCAGGTTGTAAAAAGTCTTCTAATGCAGCAGGTTGGCCTAACGGGCTGACGCGACGGTAAATTGAAAAAATAGTGCCGACAGAAACATTCACATCGATATTGGAGGAGCCGTCCAGCGGATCCATCAGGACAACATATTTACTGTCATTACCGCGCCTGCTATTAAATATGACCTCTTTCTCCTCTTCCTCTGAGGCAATACCGCAGACCTCACCACGTGCTTCTAATGCAGCCTTAAACTTGTCATTGGCAAATAAGTCCATTTTTTGTTGTATTTCACCCTGTACGTTTTCGATGCCTGTTGCACCGATAATATCAACCAACCCTGCTTTATTAATTTCTCGGTTTACAACTTTTGTTGCTAATTGGATAGCACCTAAAAGGGCCGTTAATTCTCCTGTTGTATCAGGATATTCATGCTGTTTTTTAATAATATATTCATCAAGCGTTATCATTATTGCTATCCGGGCTTATTAATTAGAGTATTGTTGAATAAAAAACCCCGGCTAAAAACCAGGGTTTACTTATCCCGTGCCGAGCTTATTTAAGCTTTCAGTTCTTCAATCTGCTTTACAGCTTCCCGGGCAAGTTCAGTAACGCGCTTCCAATCACCGCCTGAAACGGCATCATTAGGGAGCATCCAGGAGCCACCGACAGTCGCCACACAATCAAGCTTGAGGTAGTCAGCCACATTACTTGGACTTATCCCCCCCGTTGGACAAAAGCTGACTTGCGGTAATGGTGCGGCAATCGCCTGCAAAGCTTTAACACCACCATTGGCTTCCGCGGGGAAAAATTTAAGGTGATCATAGCCCATCTCCAACGCGGTAAGGATTTCTGAAGGGGTAGAAACACCAGGGATTAAAGGGGCGCTGCCCGTTTTTGCATGGCTCAGTAAGACCTGGCTGTATCCGGGGGAAATCACAAACTTAGC
>DATCZZ010000078.1:0-4821 GCA_036525635.1 Psychromonas sp.
GGGTAAACAGTAGATAAAATACTCATTATAAAAGCAACGACAGTCACCGCCACAACCTGCCCATAGAGTAGATGTGAAGGTAAAAAATCAATAAAATAGATATCGCCCGATAAAAATTTATGGCCGATTATATTTTCGATAAATTTAATAATTTCGGTCAAATTTAATGCTAAATAGATACCGATTAACGCCCCTAAAAGAGAGCCGATTAAGCCGTTGAATGCACCCTGCACGATAAATATTCCGCGCAGCATCCACATTGACGCTCCCATGGTTTTTAAAATAGCAATATCGCCTTTCTTTTCATTAACCGCCATCACCAGGGTCGACACAATATTAAAACAGGCCACCGCGATAACCAATAATAAAATCACATACATTAATGATTTAACCATCTGAATATCCTGGTATAAATAACCCTGACTGGTGATCCAGCTTTTGATATAGAGATAATCACTGAGACTGTAACCCACATCGCGTGCCAATATCTGTGCATTTAAAACATCCGCAACCTTGAAAGCAATCCCATTCGCACTTTCCATCCCTAACAATTGCTTGGCATCCTCTATATGCATAAACCCAAGCGCATTGTCCAACTGTCCTCCCATTTCAAATAATCCTACCAAGGTAAGCTTAATTTGCTTCGGCGCTTTTAGATGCTGCCCGGATGCGGGCGGTAATAACAGTGTTAACGAGTCACCGATGTTAACGGCAAGCTTTTGTGCGACACTTTTACCCAAGATGATTGAACGCTGCCCTTTTTCCAACAACTCCCAACCGCCACCTTTAATGTATTGTTCAACGGCAGTCACGTCACTTTCACTTTCCGGCGCTATCGCTCTTATTTGCAACGCCTTCATTTGGTTATCTTTTTGTAATAAGCCATTCAAGCTGATGTATGGGGTGGCAGCCACAACGCCGGGATAAGCGGCCACCTGCTGTAATGAGCGGTTCAGGTTTCTAAAGCTGCCCTGCACTGTTTCTAACTCTGCGTGTGGAATAACAGCGAGCATCTGCTCGCGCAACGCTTTTTCAAAACCATTCATGGTTGATAAACCAACAATGAGTACCGCAACGCCAAGTGATATCCCCAGTATTGAGGCAATGGAAATAAAGGAAACAAACTTATTTTTATGTTTAGCTTGGCTATACCGTAAGCCGATGAACAATGCTAATGGCCGAAACATTATAGTTTTCCCTGTAAAACACCGCTTACCATGTGTTCCTGACGCGTTAATTTATCCGCTAACTGTTGATCATGGGTCACCACAACAAAGGCAGTGCCGAGTTCTTCATTAAGATTTTTAATTAATTGGTAGACACTTTCCGCACTTTTTGCATCTAGATTTCCCGTCGGTTCATCGGCCAAAACCAATTTTGGTTGATTGATTAAAGCGCGGGCAATCGCCACACGTTGCCTTTCCCCGCCTGAAAGTTCAGAGGGGCGATGTAAAACCCGATGCTCCAGACCAACCCGCTTCAACATGGTCAGAGACCTCTGTTTCGCGGCATTAATGCTTTCACCCGCAATTAACAGTGGCATAGCGACATTTTCAAGGGCGTTGAATTCAGAGAGAAGATGATGAAATTGGTAGACAAAGCCCAAAGACTGATTACGCCATGCTGCCTGCTGATTTGCTGTTAGCTGATGAATATTCTTACCTTGATAAAATACTTCCCCCTGAGTGGGTTTATCAAGGGCACCTAAGAGATGCAGTAAAGTACTTTTTCCGGAACCGGAGCTGCCAACAATAGCTAATAACTCGCCTGCATGAACCGCCAAATCCACATTATGCAAAACTGGTGTGGTTAATTTTCCCTCACGGTAAACTTTACTCAAATTGCGACAGACTAACATCTCTTTACTCATATCTTAATGCCTCTACAGGGCTAACTTCACCGGCTCGATAAGCCGGATACAAAGTGGCGATTAAACTTAATAACATGGCACCAAACATGATCACAGCAATCTGCACTGGTTCATATAACACAGGTAATAAACGGGCTCCTCCTGACGCATTGGAGAGCAGATTAAGGCCCAAAAAAGAGAGTATTTCATTAATATAGTGACTCACTAACAACCCTAATAAGGTGCCGACAAACGCCCCCACTATGCCACTCCAGGCACCCTGGATAATAAAAATAAGATTAAGGGTTCTGCCTTTAATGCCGAGGGTCTTTAAAATGGCCACTTCAGCATTTTTGTCATTCACCACCATCACGGATGCTGACAGTATATTAAATGCAGCGACACAAATGATTAAACATAATAATAACCAAATCATATTTTTTTCCATTTTAACCGCGGCAAATAATTCACCGTGAGTTTGTCGCCAGTCCCGTATTGTTTGACCGGCCGCCAATGCCGGCGGTACCCAGGATTGCACATCAAAGGGATCATCAAAATAAAGCCTTAATCCCGTAACTTGCTCTTCACCTATTCTAATTAACCGCGCAGCATCCTGAACATGCAATAATACAAGTTGTTTATCAACATCGGAGCCGACCTCAAACAGACCAGCTACGGTGAAATTTCGCTGGCTGGGTATGCGGCCCAAGGGTGTAAAGCGGCTGCCGCGGGCAGAAATAAGTCTAATCTTATCCCCTATAGTTACCCCCAGTTGACGCGCTAAACTTTGACCGATAATAACGTTATACTGACCAGCCTGTAATGCACTTATCTGGCCACTGTAAATATTGTTTTTCACCACGTCACTGGCATACAGCTCAGGTATAATGCCTTCAAGCTGGACACCCTCAAGGCTATTCTTGCCTTGAATAATTGCTTCACTGCGCACCACTGGTTCGACTTTTTTAACTAAGGGTATGTTTAATAATGCAGGCACCTGCGCTTGCCAATCTTCAATTACCTGCGCTTCATTACTGATGATTACCTGAGGAATCGCCCCTAAAATTCGCATTTTAAGCTCATTCTCAAAACCATTCATAACAGACAGCACAGTGATCAGCGCAAGCACACCTAAGGTAATGCCCCCCGTTGAAAACAAAGAAACAAATGAGACAAATTTATTGTTACGCTTTGATTTGGTATAACGTAATCCGATAAACATACTGAGGGGGTAGAACATACATTCCTTTACTATATGATCTGTTATTTTGCCATTGACCGTGCAGATAAAACGTTGCAACAGGTTGTGAAATAACAGATAACGCCTTATTTAAAAATTATTGATAAACATTCTAATGTATCTGTAAAGATCAAGATACCGAAAACTTTTTAAATCAAAGCAATGCCAAGTTTGTAAATTAATAGACGCGAGAAAATTCGAAGTTCGTTGCATATTTCCTGCAAACAGTTAAAAATGGTTAAGATAGCCCGCGCTAAGCATTCAATGAAAATAACGGATAACAGATTCACATGACCCAAAAAGCTTTATTATCTATTCCCCAATTAAAGAAAAAAGCAGATCGTTTACTATTCGGCAATTTACTTGGCAGCAGTCAGACGTTGGCTATTAGTGAATGTGCCCAGCAGCAGACGTCGCCATTAATATTAATAGTGAATGATACACCAAGCGCTTTAAAGTTAAGACAGGAACTTGAATTTTTCGTTGAAGATAACCTTGAGCTTGTCACTTTTCCTGACTGGGAGACATTACCCTATGATAACTTTTCTCCCCATCAGGATATTATCTCGACCCGAATCGAAACCTTATATAAATTGCCAAATCTTAAAAAAGCAATTTTAATCGTCCCGATCAGCACACTTTTATTACGCATCGCCCCGCCGGCCTATTTGAAACAGCACACATTAATAATCAAAAATAAGCAAAAAATAGAATTACAAAATTTACGCGCGGATCTTGAGGAAGCCGGTTATTATGCCGTGGAACAGGTGATGGAGCATGGTGAATTTTGTGCCCGGGGATCTTTATTAGATATTTACCCTATGGGCAGTGACACCCCCTACCGTATTGACTTCTTTGATGATGAAATTGACTCTATCCGCCCCTTTGACAGTGAAAGTCAGCGCTCTTTAAAAACGATTGAGGAGATAAAATTACTGCCTGCACATGAATTCGCAACAGATCAGGATGCGATTAAACGTTTCAAAGTACAATTTGCCAACAAGTTCACTTCACCATTATCTACCGGTAAAGAGTCTATTTTTCAGGAAATAAATCAGCACAATTTACCTGCAGGTATTGAATATTATTTACCCCTTTTTTTCGATCAAACCGCCACTTTATTTGATTATTTCCCAAGTAATTCACGACTTGCAATTGTTGGTGATATCAATCAGGCCGCGATTGATTTCTGGCAGACACTCACTGCACGTTATCAAGAAAAATCCGTCGATCTGTTCCGCCCTTTATTACCCCCTGAGGAGTTATATCTGCGTCATGAGCAGTGTTTTGCACAGATAAACCAATGGCCTCGTTTTTACTTGCATGAACAACCCTTTGAACAGGAAAAAGCCGGCAAGCAGAACTGTGCAGTTCAGCGAATGCCAAATGTACAAATCGAGCATAACAAAAATGAACCTTTGCAGCAGCTGCAGCAATTTATCAAAAATTTTACCGGTAAAATTTTATTCAGTGTTGAATCATCGGGACGTAAAGAGTCTTTATTAGAGTTACTCGCACCCTTAAAGATGCAGCTGAGTGAATTTTCCAGCCTGACAGCATTTATTGGCAGTAAAAAACAGATTGGTGTCACCATCAGTCAGGTTGAAAACAGTTTCATCTTGACCGATGCGGCGGTTGCATTTATTACTGAAAATGAATTACTGGGTCACAAAGTTACCCAGCGGCGCCGGCGTAAAGAGAGTAGCGATGACAACTACAGCTCTGAACATAT
>DATCZZ010000079.1:0-5775 GCA_036525635.1 Psychromonas sp.
TTAAAGATCTGCGTGGTAATGTGAATACACGTTTGGCTAAATTAGATGCAGGTGAATATGACGCTATTATTTTGGCGGCAGCAGGGCTAATTCGTTTACAGATGCACAATCGTATTGCCTCTTTTATCGCACCGGAAGTGAGCCTGCCTGCGGTGGGACAAGGTGCCGTTGGTATCGAATGCCGTGTAGATGATGTACAAACCATTGCATTATTAAAACCCCTTGAAGATAAACAGACACGTCTAAGAGTGACGGCTGAACGCGCGATGAACCTTGCTCTGCAGGGGGGCTGTCAGGTGCCCATTGGTAGCTTTGCCCTGCTTGAAAATGAACAACTTTTTTTGCGCGGTCTGGTTGGCAGTGTTGATGGAGAAAGGATAATCCGCAAGGAAATAAAGGGGCACCAGAATGATGCGCAGCAGTTAGGTTTGCAGCTTGCCGAGGAGTTATTGGCTTCTGGCGCCAGAGAAATTTTGGCTGAAGTGTATAAAAAGCAATGACAGAAGCGCGCTTATTAGTGACGCGTTTTGCTCCCCATGCACAGCGCTTAACGGATTTGCTTAATGAACAGGGGATTTTCGCTGTTGCACAACCCTTGTTAGCCGTGCAGAAAACAGGGGAGTTTAATAACGCAAGCAGAGTATTTGCAAAACACTATGATTATATTATTGCGGTAAGTCCCAATGCTGTTGACTATACTGATCAGGCACTGGCGGGCATGAACTGGCCGCAAACAAATTATTTAGCTGTCGGCAAGGGGACTCAGGCGAAGCTAATAAGAGCGACCGCGCAGAATGTAGATATCCCGGAAAAATGCTTTGATAGTGAAGGACTGCTGGATTTACCGGCATTATCTGATTTACAGGGTAAACATATTCTTATTTTACGCGGGGTAGGTGGTCGGGAGCTGCTCTGTGATACATTAACTAAACGTCGTGCAGTAGTCGATTATTATCAGCCTTATCAACGTGTTGCTATTGATTTGAGTGATTCTGATTTTATCAGAGAATGGCAACGGAAAGAGATTAATGGTGCTATTATCAGTAGTATTGAATTGTTAGAGAGATTAATTGCAGTCGTGCCGGTTACTGCACATGCATGGTTAAAATCGCTCACTGTTTATGCCCCGAGTCAGCGCATAACTGAGCAGGCAAAGCGTTGGGGGTGGTCGGATGTGAAAATACTTCCCGGCATGTCTGATGAGCAAATTGTTGATTATTTTAAAAATTAATTAAAATTGAAAATGTGAGGGTGGTTATGACAGAGAACAAAAATAACAACGAAACAGCAGTCGACAGTAACGATGTAATCGCTGACGATCCTGTTGTTGAAGCGGAAAACAGCCCCGCAGATAAAAAGGTGAAAAAGAGCAATTGGGCTCTTTATAGCGCATTATTAGCGCTGCTCCTTATTATTTTGTTAATTCTTTCCGGCGGGTATTTCTATAAACTACATGAAAAGCTAATGGCTGATCAACAGGCTGCAATCGCCCAGTTAAATACTACCTTATCTTCTGATAAACAAATTCAAAATCAGCAGAATTCAGAATTACACTCTGTTATTGAGCAAGTTAATCAGCAACTCCAGCAAGTGCAGAGTGAAAATAAGCTAGTTAGTAGCGATCTTCAGTCTCTACAACGCCGCCTGGCAGAAACAACAGTGCGTCATCCAAACGACTGGATCCTCTCTGAAGTTGAGTACCTTGTGCGTTTAGCGGGCAGTAAAATTTGGTTAGAGAGTGATGTGCAAACAGCTATCTCTCTTCTTGCCGCTGCGGATCAGCGTTTGCTGGTATTAAGTGATCCTAGTTTAAGCCCTTTACGCTCTGCATTATTGGAAGATATCAATACTCTGGGGTCTTTACCAAAACGCGATCCTGACGGTGTTGTTTTGGCGCTTTCCAGCCTTGAAAGCCGTATCAATAAATTAATGGTGGCCGGTTTTAGTTTATCTGATCCGTCTCAAAGCGATAGCGATGAAGTTTCTTCAGATATCAAAGACTGGAGTGAAAACTTATCTAAATCATGGAACAGTTTTGTTGAGAGTTTCATTGTCATCAATACCCGTGATGTAAAAGTGCAGGCGCTACTCTCACCGGAGCAAAGTTGGTATCTGAAAGAAAATTTACGCGCTGCGATAGCCAAGGCTGAATTTGCCGTTTACCGTGAGCAACAAGAGATTTATGATTTGGCAATGCAAAATGCGGCTGATTTATTAACCAACTATTATGACTTAACTGATAATACGACGAATCATTTTTTCAAATCTGTTGAGCGTTTAAGTAAACAAAAGGTTTCTGTCGATTATCCCGATCAACTCAAAAGCGCACCTGTACTGGAGCGCATCATGACGCAGCGGGTAAAAAAATCACTCGCTAGTTCGTCTGCACGGTAAGGGGGATAATCATGCTTCGAATAATAATAGTCGTTATAGCGCTTGTCGCAGGACTGATTTTTGGACCTGAAATCAGCAGCAACAAAGGTTATATTTTAATTTCCCTTGACAGTTACACAACCTATGAAACTACTATTATCAACGCCGTGATTGTGGTAGTGGTTTTTTATTTTCTGTTGTTGTTTCTCGAGTGGGTGCTACGTAAACTGCTCTCAATAAGCTCAGTAACGCGTGGTTGGTTTGGCCAGCGTAAAACGAGGAAAGCACGACGTAACAGTATGTTAGGTATGTTGGCATTGTTTGAGGGTAACAGTAAACAAGCGCAGAAGTTATTGTCTAAATCAGCCGAACGCACTGATGCACCTGCCTTAACCTATATCGCCGCAGCCAGAGCGGCGCAGCAGCAAGGCAACTACAGGTTGCGTGATGAGTACCTGACGCAGGCCACAGAAAGCCAAAAAGGTTGCCGCTTGGCCGTCGGTTTAGTTTGGGTCGAACTGCAGATAGAGGCAAAACAGTTTAAAAATGCCTTGCTGACGCTGGATGAATTAAACAGCTCATTTCCGGGTCATAAACGTATTGCCAAGCTGTACCTGGATATTTACCCGCCATTAAATGAATGGTCTAAGTTTATAACTGTTCTGGATGAGCAGCGTAAACATTTGTCGCTTACTGATGGTGAGTTTGATGCCATTAAATTAGATGCCTACCAGCATCTTTTCAAACAGTTAGCGGCACAGAGTGGCGAGGCGCCACAAGATTTGTGGAACAACAGATCTTCGCGTTGGATGCGCAAAAATTTAGACTACCAAAAGGCGATCTTAGATGCTTTTATTGCAGCGAAGCATTACCAGTTTGCCGAGCATTTTTTACTTGAAAAACTGAAAGAGCAGCCTTCTTTGCCATTACTTGCCTATGCCGATAAAATTCCCATTAGCAACCGCCAGAAGTTAGTCTTGCTGCTCGAGAAAAAGCTTCAAAAAGATCCTAATAATGCAGCGATTCATCAGGCACTTGCCAAGTTAAAATTAGATGATGATAAAGACTCGGATGCGGTTGAGCATTTGAAGAAAAGCATTGAACTGGATCCAAGTGTTGACAGTTTTGCACTACTTGGCAAGGTGCTGGAAAAAATGGATAATCTTGATGAGGCTAACAATTATTACCGTAAGGGGATGTTGTTGCTGATGTCATCAAAGTGAAATATTAATGGCGTAAACTTTAGCCACCCGACTTTGTAGTGCGGAACTTATTAAAAGTAGGAGTTTATCCTGCTTTTTTTGCAATTTTATAGGTAACATTATGTTGATTCATCCCCTTTTTCCAATCACTGTTGAAAACAGTACTGCTCAAATAATTTTAACCCCTTGTCCAGGTACAAAAGATGTTGATCTGCAACACTCACTTCAACAAATTAAAGCAGCAGGTGCTGTCGCATTGTTAACCTTCATGACACAAGGTGAGCTTGATAAAAATCAGTTGTCTGAGATGGGCGAGGTTGCGCAATCAGAAGGGCTGTTGTGGTTTCATCTGCCTGTTGTTGATGATGAAGCGCCCGAAACCCCGTTTTTAGAGGCATGGAAAAAAGCCGGCCCTATTGTCCATGATTTAATTGCCCAAGGTAAAAGTATTGCAGTGCACTGCAAAGGTGGTTCCGGGCGTACTGGTTTAATTTCAGCACAAATTTTGCTGGAACGAGGAGAGGCGCTTGCGCCTCTGATGGCACGTATTCAAGCCGTCAGGCCAAATGCATTTACCCATGCTTGCCATCGTGATTATTTGACCGAACTGGCCAGCAGTTTGAAATAGCTTAAATCAAAATAGAGCTGCTAATTAAATACGCTTTTAATTAGCAGCTGTTGCCCCGTTAAATTGTTAACTTTTCATCTCTTTTTCTGTGAATTTCCGCTTTAAATAGTTATTTAACTCTTCTGTAATGTAATTGTAATATTTGCTGCTTATATTATATGTGTAATTTCACATATAGTTTTTTCACAGATTAATAAGTAATACTATTGCGCTTAATGA
Organism: Psychromonas sp.; assembly: GCA_036525635.1. Lineage (GTDB taxonomy): Bacteria > Pseudomonadota > Gammaproteobacteria > Enterobacterales > Psychromonadaceae > Psychromonas. The sequence goes on from DATCZZ010000079.1 coordinate 4,423, forward strand.
AACGGTCAAAAATTGCGTAGGGAAAATGAGTGAGGAGAAGGCTTTGAGTGAAAACAACGAGGTTATCACTCATTTTAACCTGCAAGAGGGGGCAGATTGTTATGCGGAATGGTAGTAAGAGGGGTTATGGAGCTGACTCAATTTTTTAAATGTCTGGCAGATGATACGCGTTTAAAGATAATGATGCTTATTCAACGTGAGCAGGAGTTGTGTGTCTGCGAGTTAATGGTTGCTCTGCAAGAGAGTCAATCAAAAATATCGCGTCATCTTGCTCTGCTGCGAAAGTGTGATTTGCTGCTGGTGCGAAGACAGAGCCAGTGGGCATATTACAGACTAAACCCGAATTTAGCATTTTGGATACGCGAGGTGATTAATCTCTCGACGAAGCACAATGATGCTTTCCTGCAGGACAATATAAGAAAGTTAAAAACCATGGTTGATAGGCCGGAAGGGACTAAAAACTGTTGCTATGAATAACGATATCAATCCAGATAAGAATTGCTGGTGACACATTAGGAGATAATAAATGACAATTAAAATTGGAATTAACGGCTTTGGCCGCATGGGACGCTTGGCTTTGCGGGCTTCCTGGCAGTGGCCTGATTTTGAATTTGTACAGATTAACGATCCTGCGGGTGATGCTGCTACATTAGCGCATCTGCTTAATTTTGATTCTGTCCATGGTCGTTGGGAGTCTCAAGCTGAAGCGGCGGACGGTTACATTGTTTGTGACGGTAAAAGTATTAAAGTCACCCAGAATAAAGAGATAGGCGCAACGGACTGGTCAGGTTGTGACGTAGTGATTGAGGCCTCCGGTGTGATGCGTAAAAAATCGTTACTGCAAGCCTATCTGGAGCAGGGGGTAAAACGTGTTGTGGTGACTGCGCCGGTTAAAGAAGAGGGGGTATTAAATGTTGTGATGGGGGTAAATGATAACCTTTTTGCTCCTGATACTCATCAAATCGTCACCGCGGCCTCTTGTACAACAAATTGCCTTGCACCAGTGATCAAGGTGATCCACGAACAGTTTGGGATTAAGCATGGGTCAATGACTACTATTCATGATCTCACTAATACCCAAACTATTTTAGATGCACCGCATAAAGATCTGCGTCGCGCTCGTGCTTGCGGTATGAGCTTGATTCCGACTACCACAGGCTCTGCAACGGCCATTACGGAAATATTCCCGGAGCTGAAGGGGCGCTTAAATGGCCATGCGGTGCGTGTACCTTTAGCTAACGCATCACTGACCGATTGTGTTTTTGAGTTGCACAACAGCGTCACTGTTGAACAGGTAAATCAAGCTCTGGAAAATGCCGCAAAAGGTGAGTTACAGGGAGTGCTGGGTTATGA
>DATCZZ010000080.1:0-3109 GCA_036525635.1 Psychromonas sp.
TCAATGCGCTGATGGAAAATGGCATCGCCCGTAGCCTCCTGAACTCTGTTTTAGTAGCGGGGGTGACGGTAGGGGGCTGCCTGCTTGTCTCCATTACCGCCTCCTTTGCGCTGGCGCGGATCCGCTTTCGTGGCCGCCAGGGCTTATTGTTTACCATTTTGTGTGTGTCGATGTTTCCACAGGTTGCCGTACTCTCCGGTATGTTTGAATTAGTGCGTTTTCTTGGGCTATATGATTCGCTAGGTTCGCTGATCCTATCCTACACCACCTTCTCATTGCCTTTTACTGTCTGGGTATTAACCACCTTTATGAAGAGCCTGCCAGTGGAATTAGAGGAAGCCGCCATTGTCGATGGTGCCGGGTTATGGGTGATCATCACTAAAGTCTTCGCCCCCATTATGGGACCGGCGTTAGTGACTACTGGCTTACTGGCCTTTGTTGGCGCCTGGAACGAATTTATGTTCGCGCTGACCTTTATCATCTCCGGTGAAAATCGCACCGTACCGGTTGCGATCGGTATGATGCAGGGGGCATCTCAATATGAATTACCGTGGGGCAATATTATGGCCGGCTCAGTAATTGTTACCCTGCCAATCATTATTTTGGTGCTGATTTTCCAGAAACGTATCGTCAGTGGTATGACTGCCGGTGCAGTTAAGGGCTAAAGGGCGCAAGGCGGGTTAACGGGTTCAACCTGGCCGTATACATATTTTAGGCTCCTGATGGTGCCCAACTGAATAACTGAATTAAAGGAAGTCCAAGATGGCTCAATTAAATCTAGAAAAATTAAATAAAACTTATGACAATAAAGTTGAAGTGATCCGCTCTCTGGATCTGCAGGTAAACAGCGGCGAATTTGTGGTCATTGTCGGTCCTTCCGGTTGCGGTAAATCCACTCTGCTGCGTATGATTGCGGGTCTGGAAGACATTACTGCCGGCAGCATGTTTATCAATGACACCTATGTGAATGATGACACACCGTCTGAGCGTGGTATCGGCATGGTGTTCCAATCCTATGCGCTATACCCGCATATGAACGTCTATGAAAATATCGCCTTTGCCATGCGCTTAGCCAAATTACCAGCTGATGAAATCGCCCGTCGCGTTGAGGAAGCCGCACGCGTTCTGCAGTTGGAGCCGCTACTGGATCGTCGCCCTAAAGATATGTCTGGCGGTCAGCGCCAACGTGTGGCGATCGGTCGCGCCATCGCCCGTGAGCCAAAACTGTTTTTGTTTGACGAGCCGCTATCCAATCTGGATGCCTCACTGCGTGTACAGATGCGTATGGAGATTGCTAACCTGCACAAACGTTTGGGCTCGACCATTATCTACGTTACCCACGATCAGGTCGAAGCGATGACCCTGGCGGATCGCATTGTGGTACTTAACAAAGGTAATGTTGAGCAGGTCGGTACGCCACTGGAGCTCTATGATCATCCGGCTAATGAGTTTGTGGCACAGTTTATCGGCTCACCAAAGATGAACCTTCTGCCCGGCTCTTTAGTTAAATCAGGCGAGACCAGCAGCACAGTATTATTGGACAATGGTAAAGAGCTGACCCTGCCTATTCGCAGCCCTAAATCAGCGGTTGGACAGACTATCAATTTGGGGATCCGACCTGAGCATATCATGTGGGCAGATAGGGATAGTGCACGCTATCAGGCCAAAGTGCTGTTTGTTGAACACATGGGCAACGAGACTTACCTATATCTGGATAACGGCAATGCCAGCGAGCCATGGGTGGTGCGTAACTCTGAGCGTTCAGATATTGTTGCCGGGCAAACCGTAGGTATCGATCTGCCGGCAGAGCACTGTTATCTATTTGATAGTGACGGTAAGGCTTTTCAGCGATTGCTGAGCGCAGGTTTGTCAAGCAACAACATTCTGGCCGGTTAGCCTGGCGATAAGATGCACAGATGAAACACTGCAAAACAGTTAGATCATCTGTGCTTTGCAACCTATATTGCTGGCAGCCAGAGACCGCTTGCCGGGGAGAAAATTAATGGATATAAATGTCATTGCAATGAATATCTTAAATGGAATTGGCGGTAAGGACAACGTAACCTCGTTGACCTATTGCGCGACCCGTTTACGATTTGTACTAAATGATGAGAACAAAGTGGATGAAGCACAGGTTCGTCAAATCGAGTCGGTGAAGAACATCTTTCAGACACGAGGGCAATGCCAGATAGTTATCGGCAATGAGACTGTCAAAGAGCTGTATGATGCTTTAACTGCCCTGCTCAAATCTGATGCGGCTTATCTTACAAAAAACGCCGCCGTTGCGTCAGCTATTCTGGAGGCATTAGGAGGTGCAGGAAACTTAGCCTCATTGGCATACTGCGCGACGCGTCTGCGCCTTGAACTGCATGACAATAATAAGGTTGCTGCTGACAAAGTAGCTAAGATAGCAGAGGTCAGTGCGAGTTTTATGACCCGCGGGCAGTACCAGTTAGTGCTCGGTAATGAGCTGGTCAAAGGTGTGTATGAGGAGATGACCGCGCAAGTTAAGCAGCCTATTTCTGGAGAGATGCGCCAATACAGCCGGCTCAAGCAAGCCGCCAAAAGCTTATTAGGCAAAGGGTAATATTCCCTCAATATGCGAGTGGCACACGGTGGCCGCTCGCATATAGCTACCATTCCGCATAACTATCTGATCATCCTTGCTTCCATTCATTTTTCCTACGCAATTTTTGTCCATTTGATTAAGCGCAATGGTACAATCGGGTTTTATCTCGCGCAAAATTAAGGGCAATGATGTTCAAGTTAATGCTTCAATTTATTCAAGTGGCAAAAGCACAAAATGTTACTCAGGCAGCCGACCATTTATGTTTAAGTCAGCCGACCTTGAGCCATAATATGCACAAATTAGAGGATAAACTTGAGACCAAGTTGTTTAATCGTACCTCCAAAGGGATCAAGCTTACCCAAAGTGGAGAGTTACTCTATGAACAAGCCAAAATGATGCAGCGTTTGTATGAAAATACGCTTAATAAGCTTGAGGAAAGCAAGTTAAGGCATCAAGCTGAACTTGAAATAGGTTGTGGTGACGCCTGGTGGCATCTTTTTATTCGTGAGTATGTGCAAGAGTTCAGGCTGTCTTACCCGC
>DATCZZ010000081.1:0-4551 GCA_036525635.1 Psychromonas sp.
ACCCTGTTCCATGAGTTTGGTCACGGTATTCACCATATGCTTACCAAAGTAGAGTCTTCTTCGGTATCCGGTATTAACGGGGTTCCTTGGGATGCGGTCGAGTTACCCAGCCAGTTTCTGGAAAACTGGTGCTGGGAACCGCAGGCGTTAGCATTAATTTCCGGACATGTGGAAACAGGTGAAACCCTGCCCGCCGAACTGCTTGAAAAAATGTTAGCCGCTAAAAATTACAACAGCGCATTAATGATGTTACGTCAGATAGAGTTTTCATTATTTGATTTTGTATTACATTATCAATATCAGCCCGAGCAGGGGTCGCAGGTGGAAAAAGTACTGGCAGATATTCGTGATAAGGTTGCTGTCATTACCCCCCCTTCATTTAACCGTTTCCAGCATAGCTTCAGCCATATTTTTGCGGGCGGTTATGCAGCAGGCTATTACAGTTATAAATGGGCAGAGGTATTATCCGCAGATGCTTTTTCCCGCTTTGAAGAGTTCGGAATTTTTGATCAGGATACCGGTCGGGAGTTTCTACAGGCGATTTTAGAAAAAGGCGGCAGTGAAGAGCCGATGGAGTTGTTTAAAAACTTTATGGGACGTGAACCGAATATCAATGCGTTATTGCGTCATTCAGGCATAGAATAAGGCTTCGAGCTTCGAGAGGCGAGTTGTTTGCCACTCGAGGCTCGAAACTCGTGACTCGAAGCTCATCGCTCGCCACTCACTGCGGTTACCATTCAATGCCGGGTTGTGCTTTTACGCCCGCTTTGAAGGCATGCTTTTCATCGAGAATAAGGCTATAGGTATCAACCGCATCGATTAACTCCTGTTTGGGACCTCGACCCGTTAAAATAACATTCATTTTTTCCGGGCGATTTTTTAGAGCATCTAGGGTTGGCTGGATATCTAAATATTGAAATTTGAACATATAGGTGATTTCATCAAGAATAACCAATTGATAGCTGTCATCGGCCAATAATGCTGCAGCTTTGGCCCAGGCTTTTTTTGCGCTGGCAATATCTTGCTCTCGATTTTGTGTTTCCCAGGTAAAACCATCGCCCATTGCGTACCATTCAACATTTTTCTGCTGACTAAAAAAAATTTCTTCGCCTGTGGACATGGCCCCCTTTAAAAACTGTACGACCGCTACTTTATGGCCATGGCCTAAGGAGCGCGCTAACATACCGAAAGCGGAGCTGCTTTTTCCCTTACCCGGTCCTGCCAGCAAAATGGAGACGCCACGCTCTTGATCAGCTGCCGCTATTTTTTGATCTTGTTTTTCTTTAATGGCCTGCATTCTTTTTAAGTGTTTTGGATCTGTCATAATATGTAATTTCCATTTTATAAATCAAAAAGCCTGCTCAGCGAAGCAGGCCTTTACAACCAAGATCTTCTCTAAATGTTTAATTCATCGTGCCTTTCTGTAACGGGTGAGCGCAGCAAAATAACATAACCGATAATACCGGATATGATCGATGCAAGCAGCACTGTCACTTTGGCGATAACCTGATGCTCTGGATCCGTGAATGCCAGATCGGTAATAAATAAAGACATGGTAAATCCCATTCCCGCTAGGAAACCGGCACCGATAATATGTGTCCATGTGACACCCAGTGGCAGTTGTCCCCATTTTAAGACAATCAGCAGCTTGGTGAACAGGAAAATACCTAGGGGTTTACCGATGATCAGGCCGGCAGCAATGCCTAACACAATAGGGTTAGTTAATTGTGTAAGCATGCTGTTATCAACAATGACACCGGCATTACCCAAAGCGAACAGCGGCACAATAAACAGGGCTGAAATAGGGTGGAGTGCCTCCTCTTTAAGCTGTAGAGGGTTCGATGCCTGATAGCTTAACTCCTTGATTTTGCGTAATGATGAGATGGCATGTTTACTTAACACATCAGCTTTACTGTGGCGATCACTCTCCAGGTCGGTAAGTAACTCCTGAGTCTGATTTAAATAACTGTCCATGGAAATTTCCCGGCGCGAAGGAATAGTAAATGCTACGGCAACACCGGCCAGGGTTGCATGGACGCCGGAGGCCAGGAAGCTGATCCAGACAATCACCAAACCAACAGAGTAATAAACCAGCCTGTTGCGCACGCCCATTTTGTTGGCTACTGCCAAGATAACTAAGCCTAAGAAACCAACCAGCAGTTCATTAACAAAGATTTGCTCGGTATAGAATACCGCAATCACAATCACGGCCATTAAATCATCACCGATGGCCAGCGCGGAGAGGAATACTTTTAAGGTAAGAGGTACACGACTCCCGACCATGGCCAGTACACCCAGCGCAAAGGCAATATCCGTTGCCATTGGAATGCCCCAGCCATTAACGGTATCAGTGCCGGCATTGAAAAAATAGTAGATACCAGCAGGAAAAATAACGCCGCCTAACGCGGAAAACAGCGGTAAAAAAGCTTTCTGAAGGTTGGAAAGATCGCCGTCTAACAATTCACGTTTCATTTCTAAGCCAATAAAAAAGAAGAAGATGGCCATGAGAAATTCATTCGTTATTTGATGCAGGTTAATCGAATAGATTGTGGCGCTAAATCCTGACGAAACCTCCAATAGGGTATTATGCCACACGCCATGATAATGGTCGTGGGCGAAATTTGCCCAGAGAAGCGCAACTATTGCTGACGTAACCAATAATACCCCGCCTGTGATAGGGCTGTGTAACCAGTGCCACTTGCTGTGTGAACTCATTGATACTCCTGAAAAAATTAGAAAAATAACAAACTCGTACATTAGCTTATCATGGGTTCATCTGATTATCACTATCATTTGCGATGGAAACATCTCAGCAAACTAACTGTATACACAGTGTATTAATGATGCTGTTCAGCCTACTTACTCTGTATTATCAGCAAATGGCGGTTCACTCTACGGGCAGGTGTTAGCACGCAGGTTGCTTTGCTTTGCGGGCTGAAAAACCGCGCGCAAAGCCATAGATGTTCATTTTTGAAATACAAACCAATGCGGGCTGGTATTCCCTTGGTTTGTATTTGCTTACAACGTAACCTACAGGCGTAAAAAAGGGTTGCTGCTTTTCTCTTTGCCAATCGTTGTTGTTGGCCCATGTCCAGGATAAACCGTTGTTTCAGGCGGAAGTGTCAATAATTTTTCTTTAATGCCACTGATTAGCTGGGCGCCGTTACTGAGCGGGAAATCATAACGGCCAATACCACCGTTAAATAAGATATCGCCAACAATGATCTGTTTGCTTTGCTGATCATACAGTGCGATGTGGCCTGGCGTATGTCCGGGGATATGCAGTACCTTTAGTTGGATCTTGCCCACCTGTAGTACTTCTCCCTCTTCCAGCCAGCGCGTAGGTGAAAAACTTTGCGTTGTTGGAAAACCAAAACGCTGACTTTGCGCTTCTAACTGCTCCAACCAGAACAAATCTGATTTTTCCGGACCGATCACCGGCACATTTAATTTGTCTGCAACGGCCTGGGTGCCACCGACATGGTCTAAATGCCCATGGGTTAATATCACTTTATCAACCTTAACACCTTCTTTTTTAACTACATTTAAAATGCGTTGCGGATCGCCACCAGGATCGACGATGGCGGCAATTTTTGTCTCCTCACAAATAATCAGACTGCAGTTTTGCTCATAGGGGGTAACGGGTATGACGATGATTTTCATGTTATTACTTCTCATAAAAAAAGGGCAACCAATAGGTTGCCTTATAAATTAACGATTCACCATTTATTATAGTTTAAACTTGCTCAGTGTGAAGGCGTTGTTTTTTCTCTTTTGCCACGGCTTTTGCCAAGTGGATATGGTTCATAACATGCACCATTGCTTTGGCTGAGGATTCTATAATATCTGTTGATAAACCTAAACCGTGGAATCTCTGGCCTTTATAGGTCGCAACAATATCCACCTGACCAAGCGCATCTTTACCTTCACCTTTAGCATCGATGTGGTAGTCATCCATGCTGATGTCCAGGCCTGAGATACGCAGTAAACATTGGTACGCTGCATCAATAGGACCGTTACCCGTTGCCGCTTCAATCACTTTTTTCTTATCGCCAATTGTCATGACAATGGTTGCAGTGGCAACCAGGCCCGATCCGGACTGCACATTAATGCTTTCCAGCTTATAGTACTGCGGATCCGTATTGACCGTATTAAAGAACATTAATGCTTCCAAATCATAATCGAACACCTGTCCTTTTTTATCCGCCAGCTCTAAAAAGCTGGCATACAACTGTTCCAGATCATAATCACTGTCACGGTAACCTAATTCCTGCATACGATGCTGAATAACATGGCGTCCAGAGCGGGAAGTCAGGTTTAACTTGTTGGTTAAAATCCCAACACTTTCAGGGGTAATAATTTCATAGGTGTTTTGTGATTTAAGTACACCATCCTGATGAATGCCAGATGAGTGTGAAAAGGCATTAGCCCCGACAATCGCCTTGTTTGCTTGAATTGGCATATTGCAAAGTTGGCTGACCAACTGGCTGGTACGTGAAATTTCAACCGGCTTGATGTTGGTGTAAAAGCCCAATTTGGCTTTGCGCGTAT
>DATCZZ010000082.1:0-2702 GCA_036525635.1 Psychromonas sp.
CGGAACTTACGTTAAAAGAGAATTAAGATCTGAATTAACGGATCCTTTATTTGAATTATTAAATACGCATCCTGAATCGCAATACGATTTATTAGAGTTTCGCCATGCCTTAGAGGGTTTCTCTGCTTATTACGCAGCCCTGCGCGGCAGCAGCGATGATTTTAAAAAAATTAAGCACTGTTTTGCTGAAATAGAGAAGGCGCAAAAAGAAAACAACCTTGAATTAGAAATTAATTGTGTTGCTTTGTTTTATATGTCGGTAATAGAGGCTTCTCATAATGTGGTCTTTTTACATTTAGCGCGTGGTATTCAACCCTTGCTTGAGAAAAATATCGCAGACAATGTCACACTGCTTTATCAATATCCTGAAGTTGCTAAAAAAATTCATGAGCACCGTTTGCAGTTTCTTAATGCAATACTTTCTAAAGAGCCGAAGAAAGCGCAAGAAGCCTCGGAAAAGCATTTAATTTATATCGAAGAGACGCGCCTGGAAAAATTACGGGAGGAAAGTTCATTTAGACGTGAACTGGGGCATTTTTAGTTTTAGCGGTGATTAATGAAGCCTCTAGATCGTTTCATTTTAGCCACATTAAAATACACGTTTAGTGCTGTTACGTGCAGAAAGATATTGAAATTGTAATTTTCTACTTTCTAAAAACAGTTAAAACAATTAGCTTTTTAGATTACTTATTATCAAGACATTTTTTCAAAACGTGTTGATACAAGGGGTAATGGTTAATCTAAATGGTTTTGACATAAACGCTTAACCTCCGGGTTAAGATTTTCTAGTGATAAAGGAAGGAACGTGTCATGACTGACATCCTAAACAGTGATATTGATGCTCAAGAAACTTCAGAATGGCTTGATGCACTGGCTACTATTCTTGAAGATGAAGGGACTGAACGTGCTCAGTTCATAATTAAAAAATTAACCGATCAAGCTCGTATCGATGGTGTAAAGTTACCAACTGATATTAATACCAGTTATGTTAATACTATTCCGTTGGCAAAGCAGCCTATGTACCCGGGTGATTTTCAGTTAGAACGCCGCATCCGTTCAATTATTCGTTGGAATGCAATCATGATTGTGATGCGCGCTTCGAAAAAAGAGTTGGATTTAGGTGGTCACATGGCCTCTTACCAGTCTGCGGCGGCATTCTACGAAGTCTGTTTTAACCATTTCTTTCGCGCAGCGAATGAAACCGATGGCGGTGATCTGGTTTATTACCAGGGCCATATCTCTCCTGGTATCTATGCCCGTGCATTTGTTGAAGGTCGTTTAAGCGCGGAGCAACTTGATAACTTCCGCCAGGAAGTTGATGGTAAAGGCCTGCCTTCTTACCCGCATCCGAAACTATTACCTGAATTTTGGCAGTTCCCAACGGTATCGATGGGACTTGGACCAATCGCTGCTATTTATCAGGCACGTTTCTTAAAATACCTTGATGGTCGTGGTTTAAAACCAACCTCCAATCAGCGTGTTTATGCGTTCCTCGGTGATGGTGAGATGGATGAGCCAGAATCTCGCGGCGCTTTATCATTTGCAGCACGTGAAAAACTAGATAACTTATGTTTTTTAATTAACTGTAATTTACAACGCTTAGATGGCCCGGTAATGGGTAACGGCAGCATTATTCAAGAGCTTGAAGGGCTATTTAATGGCGCAGGCTGGAATGTTGTTAAAGTGATCTGGGGGAGCAACTGGGATTCTCTGCTTGCACAGGATGTATCGGGCAGACTACTGCAATTAATGGAAGAAACCGTTGATGGCGATTATCAGACCTTTAAATCAAAAGATGGCGCTTACGTTCGTGAACATTTCTTTGGTAAATATCCTGAGACAGCTGCATTAGTCGCAACCTGGACGGATCAGGAGATCTTCGCACTTAAGCGTGGTGGTCATGATTCATCTAAACTCTATGCGGCATTTAAAAATGCCCAGGAGACGCAGGGTAAACCAACGGTTATCTTAGCGAAAACCGTTAAGGGTTACGGTATGGGTGCAGCGGCTGAGGGTAAAAATATTGCCCACGGCGTGAAGAAAATGAACGAGTTACATATTCAAAGTTTACGTGACCGTTTAGGTCTGCAAGACCTGTTAAGTGATGATAAAGCGGCAACACTGCCCTACTTAACACTGGAAGAAGGCTCTGCAGAATACAAATACTTACATTCTCATCGTCAAGCGCTATTAGGTTACACGCCTAAACGTTCACCTAAGTTTTCTGAAAAACTTGCGGTACCTGAGCTGGATAAATTCGCGCCGCTTTTACAAGAGCAAAAACGTGAAATCTCCACGACAATGGCTTACGTGCGCATCTTAAATATTTTATTAAAAGACAAAGGTATTGGTAAAAACATCGTACCAATTATTTGTGATGAAGCGCGTACCTTTGGTATGGAAGGTCTGTTCCGTCAAGTGGGTATCTATAATCCGCATGGTCAAGAATACACTCCAGAAGATCGCGGCGTCGTTTCCTACTACAAAGAAGAAACATCAGGTCAGGTATTGCAGGAAGGTATTAACGAATTAGGTTCAATGGCTTCATGGGTAGCGGCGGCAACCTCTTACAGTACTAATGATCTGCCGATGATTCCATTCTACATCTATTACTCTATGTTTGGTTTTCAGCGTATTGGTGATATGGCGTGGATGGCGGGTGACCAGCAGGCGCGTGGTTTCCTATTAGGTGCGACTGCGGG
>DATCZZ010000083.1:0-2387 GCA_036525635.1 Psychromonas sp.
AAAATAGCCTATCGGGCGGAAAGTCTCTTCTTCCGGTATCCGAGTAATTGCCGTATAAATGAACTTTGAATGTTGCTGGATATAGATTAAGCTTGTCGATGTTACACTTACTTAATCGGAGAAAGGGAGAACCATAGTTTAACTACTTCTCTTTTCTGATTTTTATATTTTATTTTGAGAAATTATTCATAAAAAAGAAGAATAATTGTATCGTATTTTTTAGCCAATAAACAAAGGAGCAAGTATAATCCGAGACAGTGAGTTGTCTGTATAAAACCTTGTCAGCCGAACATTTTCAACAATAGCTATAAAATATTTTTTTTATAAAAATATTTTCAACTTACCCCTGTATTAATTGCTATTATTTTTCAGCAGTAGGGCGAATGAATGTAATTGCACAAGAGAGATTGAAATCTTACTTTCAGCAATAGATAGAAATTAAGTGTATGGTAATAACACTGTAAATTAATTATTAACAATAATGCGATATATAAATAAAATATGAAAACACCTAAAAGAATACAACCTCTTGTCGACGATGGTTTAGTTGATAAAGTATTACGTCAATTAATGAGTGGTAAAGAAGCATCGGTTTTCGTGGTGCAGTGTGGCGAGCATATTCGTTGCGCTAAAGTCTATAAAGAGGCAAGCAAACGTAGTTTCAAACAAGCTGTTTTATACAATGAAGGACGTAAGGTTCGCAGCGGCCGCCGTGCTCGGGCAATGGAAAAAGGTTCTAAGTTCGGACGTCAGGAACAGGAAAAAGTGTGGCAGCATGCTGAGGTTGAAGCGTTATATAAATTAGCAGAGGCAGGTGTCCGCGTGCCGCAACCTTACGGGTGTTTTGAAGGTGTGCTGTTAATGGAGTTGATCACCGATGAAGAGGGCTTCGCAGCCCCGCGCCTTAATGATGTCAGCATGTCAGAGGAGCAGGCAATAGAAGATCATTTAGAGATCATGAATTACGTCGTGCGCATGTTAAGCATTGGCATTATCCATGGTGATCTCTCGGAATTTAATGTACTTGTTGATGAATGGGGGCCGGTGATCATCGATTTACCTCAAGCCATTAACGCGGCGGGCAATAATAATGCCAAACGAATGTTATTTCGAGATGTTAATAATATGACCACTTATTACGCGCAGTTTGCTCCTGCGCTGAAAAAAACGCAGTATGCTCAAGAAATCTGGGCCCTCTATGAAGCGGGCGAGTTAAGCTGTGATGTGGTGTTAACAGGCAAGTTTGTCGAAACGGATAAAATAACCGACGTCGATAACATTTTAGATGAAATTAACGCGGCTCGAGAAGCGGAAGAAGCCCGTAAAGCCCGCATGATAGAGGTTGAAGCTTAAAATAGTGCTGCAAAAGGTCAGTATAGAATAGACTGACCTTTAATTAGATCCTGTTAATTTGTTTCCGTTTCTAACGCTTTTAGCCGCTGATTTTTAGCTTTACTCCTGTGTTTATCAGAAACGTGATCAAAAAAGTGGCGCAGTGTATAGAGCATCACCAAACTGGGGATGACCATTAATGCTGTGACAATAAAGAAAGTTGACCAGTCATTTAACAGATCAACTAACTCACCACTAAATGAAGCTAAGGTGGTACGACCGAGATTACCCAATGATGCGAGCAGAGCATATTGTGTCGCAGAAAATGCAGATCCGGTTAACATGGTTAAAAACGAGACAAAAGCAACAGTTGAAAATGCAGTGGTAAAGTTATCGACTAGGATAGTCGCAAGGAATAGATGCTCACTTGGACCACTTTTTGCGATCCATGCAAACATCAGGTTACTGCCTGCCATGGCGATGCCGCCAATCATTAAACCGCGCACAATCCCGAATTTAACGTTAAATATACTGCCCAATAGGGTGAAGAAAATGGTTGCTCCCCATCCCATAAGTTTTGAATAGTGGCCTATTTGTTCATTGCTGTAGCCGATCTCTTTATAAAAGACGATTGACATACGGCCAAGAAAAGCTTCGCCAATTTTAAACAGGAAAACGAACAATAAAATAGTGAGGGCGACCTTAACGCCATTTTTCTTAAAGAAATCCCAAAAAGGTTCAATGATTGTGACACTAAACCAGGTCGCTACGCGTGACCTAATAACCTTATTATATTTATCTTCTGCCTGCTGTTGTAATGTTTCACGTTCACTTGCCGGCTCTCCTACCAGAATGGTAAACAACATTAATAATGCAACCACGCAGGCCATTCCGTAATAAACCCCGTTCCAGCCCATACTGTCGGCATTAACAAAGGCGAAATATCCCGGTAGCGAATAACCAGTCCACCAACCAATAACTGCCATTGCTGATGCCTGAGGTAATTTACTTGTTTGTGATTTTGCAAAGCTGTCGATGCGGTAAGCATCAACGGC
>DATCZZ010000084.1:0-2401 GCA_036525635.1 Psychromonas sp.
ATTTCAGCTGAGGATGCAAGGTTTATCGAAGCCGAATTAACTAAGTTTAACCTTTTAATGTTAGACGCACCTGTTTCCGGTGGTGCATTAAAAGCTAATCTAGGTGAGATGACCATTATGGCTGCCGGCTCCGATGCGGCATTTGCAAAATTACAACCGATTCTTAACGCAACAGCTAGCAAGGTTTATAAAATAGGCAGTGAAATTGGCTTAGGTGCGACGGTTAAAATCATTCATCAACTACTCGCAGGTGTTCATATTGCCGTTGCCGCAGAGGCAATGGCACTGGCTGCCCGCGCGAATATCCCACTGGATTTAATGTATGAGGTGGTGACCAATGCGGCGGGTAACTCCTGGATGTTTGAAAACCGTATGAAACATGTTGTGGAAGGTGATTACAGCCCTGCTTCCATGGTTGATATTTTTGTAAAAGATCTTGGTCTGGTTGCAGATACTGCTAAGGGGTTAAAGTTTCCACTACCTTTAGCAAGCACCGCATTAAATATGTTTACCAGCGCGAGTAATGCCGGCTTCGGACAGGAGGATGACAGCGCTGTTATTAAAATATTCTCAGGTATCACACTGCCCAAGAAAGGAGCGTAATCATGCTATTAGGTGTTATTGCGGACGATTTTACGGGTGCGACCGATATTGCCGGTTTTTTAGTCGAAAATGGCATGCGCACGATTCAGCTTAGCGGCGTACCAAAAACAGATCTAAAAATAGAAGCTGATGCTGTTGTGATCAGTCTTAAATCCAGATCTTGCTCGGTAGATGAAGCGATAAGCTCATCCTTAGCGGCATTAGAATGGTTAAAAGAACATGGCTGCCAGCAATATTATTTCAAGTACTGCTCCACTTTTGATAGCACAGAAAAGGGAAATATTGGTCCGGTAACCGATGCGCTGCTCGATGCCCTGGATGAAAAATTTACCATTATCTGCCCCTCCCTTCCGGTAAACGGACGTACAGTTTTTAACGGCCACCTGTTTGTTCTCGGCGAACTATTAAGTGACTCAGGTATGAAAAACCACCCGGTCACGCCGATGAACGATTCCTCTTTGCTGCGTCTAATGGATAAGCAGGCAGCAGGTGAAACCGGACTGGTAAATTACCAAACCGTTGAACAAGGGCCGGAGAAGGTGATCGAAAGTTTCTCCGCATTGCAAAAAAGCGGTAAACGTTACGCGGTGGTTGATGCATTTAATGCCTCACATTTAGACATTTTAGGCAAAGCCGTTACCCAATTAAAACTCATAACAGGCGGATCCGGACTCGCCGCCGGCATCGCCAAAAACTGGAGTGAGCATTTATCGGATCAATCTTCGGCAAAAAAAGCGGGTCACCCCGAGGCAGAAAAAACCATCATCTTATCTGGCTCATGCTCTGTCATGACCAATCAACAGGTCGCTAATTACATCACTCAGGCACCCCATTTGGCTTTAGATGTTAAAGCCTGCCTGGAAAATGGTGATTATCTTCAACAGGTATTTAACTGGGTTATTGAACATTTAGATTTCCCTCTGGCTCCTCTTGTCTATGCAACTGCATCAACTGATGCGCTGCAAGAGATTCAGCGTTTATATGGCGCAGAAGCTTCGAGTCAATGTGTTGAACAGTTCTTCAGCCAGCTTGCGTTGCAACTGAAAGAGTATGGCGTGAAAAATTTCATTATTGCCGGTGGTGAAACATCCGGGGTGGTAACACAAAGTTTAGCCGTTGATGCCTTTCATATTGGCCCGCAAATAGCACCCGGCGTTCCCTGGGTAAAATCCGTTCTCGGCAATCTTTCATTAGCCTTAAAATCTGGCAACTTTGGTGACCAGCATTTCTTTACTACTGCACAGGAATTTTATAATGACTGAACAAGTTAACAGACAAGTTGTGACTGATATTTCATCTCCTCAGCCCCGAGATATTTTAATCACAGAGCAACAACTTAAAGAGCAGATGGTCACCCTTGCCCGGTCGATGTTTGAACGCGGCTATGCAACGGGCGGCGCTGGAAATTTATCGCTTAAATTACCTGACGGGAATTTTCTTGCGACACCGACGGGCTCCTCCTTTGGGCGCCTTGATCCACAGCGCCTCTCGGTGGTTGATATTGATGGCAACCATTTATCTGGGGATCGCCCTTCCAAAGAAGTCGCATTTCATTTGGCCATTTATAAAAACAAACCGGAATGTAATGCCATTGTGCACCTGCATTCTACCTATCTAACGGCATTATCATGTTTGCAAGGTCTGGATCCGGATAATGCCATCTCCGCATTTACCCCCTATTACGTGATGAGAATTGGCAAGTTACCCGTAGTACCCTATTTACGTCCCGGAGATCCGCGTATCGCAGAAGAGCTGGGCAAACTGGCAAAAAATTCTCGGGCATTTTTACTGGCCAACC
>DATCZZ010000085.1:0-3123 GCA_036525635.1 Psychromonas sp.
CGTTTGAACCAGACTGCACTCGATGCGGATGAACGAAGCTGTGAGTTAAAAGTCCATCAGCTGGCCAGTGAAAGGGGATTTACGCCTAAGGTGCTGGCCTGCAATGATAAGTATAAATTGCAGGAGTATTTCCCCGGTGAAGTGCTAAGCTCTCTACCGGTCACGTTAGAGACGCTTAAACTGCTTGCGTTACAGCTGAAAAAAATTCATCAATTGCCGGCACTGTATGCCCAGCCGCAAAGATTAGCTTTTACCCTTAATCAGCTCAAAGAGAAGAGCAAAACGGCTATCGATGAAGCGCTATTTTGCCGCATTTTAAAAATCGCCACTGCCTTGGATAACAGCTGCCCGAAAAACCTCTTATGTCATGGTGATCTGTCTGTAAATAATCTCTTAATCAACGCGGAGAAACAGATTAAAATCCTGGATTGGGAGTATGCCACGCTCGCTTGTGCAGCTTATGATTTAGCCTCCTGTATCTGCATCAATGAATTGGATAGCGCGCAACAGAAGGTTTTGCTAACGGAATATCACGCTTTAAATAAAGACAAGTTAATCCTCTCGTTATCGGCACTGCAGAGAGAGTGCGGGTTGTATCTGACTGTTTTTGATTATCTGAATGAGCTGTGGAAGGGGTGTTTTACAGCAAATTAGCCTGGGCGTGTGGAGATTGCCCGGACACTATTGTCACTGCCTGTTGAAAATCATCAATGATAATGATTATCTTTTTACAGCCTAGCTGGCATAATAGTGGTTTTTTCAACTAATTGATTTATCTAAAGGTCTTAAAATTGAAATTTACTAACAAAGAAGTCATCCTATTTGATTTAGATGGCACACTGATTGACAGTGCCCCAGACCTGTCATTAGCCGTTAATCACATGTTAAGCACACTCCAGCGACCCACTTTTGACCAGGATACCATCCGTTCCTGGGTCGGTAATGGTGCGCAGGTACTGGTAAAAAGAGGCTTGTCAGGGCAATCCGAGATAGATCCGGATATCGATCCGGCATTCTTTGAAAAATCCCTGCAAATATTCTTGGAGTTTTATAAAAATAACCTCTGTATTGATACCAGACTCTACCCCAGCGTCCGCGCCTGTCTGAAAATATTAAAAGCCAAAGGTTACCGTTTGGTCATTGTGACCAATAAACCCTTTGAGTTTATCGAGCCTATTTTAGAGGGACTGCAGCTGACGGGGTTATTTGAAATGCTGCTTGGTGGAGACAGCCTGGAAAAACGTAAACCCGATCCACTGCCTTTGCTGCATGTTTGTGAAAAACTTTCCGTCGCTGTTGAACAGTGTTTGATGGTTGGCGATTCAAAAAACGATATTTTGGCTGCCAAAGCGGCTAATATGGAATCCATCGGTTTAACTTATGGTTATAATTACGGCGAGGATATTGGACTGCATAATCCCGAAGTTGTTTTTGATGATTTTGCTGATATTGTAGCAACATTAAGTTAGTGATTTTGTGCCCTTAGCTAACCGACGGGCGCAATAAATTTTTATGAGTGTAAGATAAGTATGTCAACAATGCCGGATGAAGAGAAACAAGCGGATAACCTCAATTCTATCAATGTTGCGATCGTTGGCGGCGGCATTGCTGGGGCAAGCATTGCCTTATATTTAAGTGAATTAGGGATAAATGTCACACTGCTTGAAAAGGGCCCCAGTCTGGTCAATGGTCCGCCTATTTGCCACCTGCACGCCGGTGGTAATTTATACCGTGAAATTTCCGAACAGCAATGTTTGACGTTACTTGCACAATCTATTGATCTGCTGCGTTTATATCCCTTTGCGGCAGATTGCCGTCCAACAGTACTCGCAGTGCCAAAACATGATAATGGTACTGCGCCGCAGCTCCTGCCGCGGTTGCATAAGCTGCAATCAGAGTATCAGCGTTTGATTGACGAGGAGCCGGAAAACAAGGTGCTTGGGGAAAGCCAGGATTACTTCAGATTATTCGAACGTGAACAGCTCGAGGCGCTGCTTTCACAGGAGCCTGTGCAGAAGCCTCAGACATTAGAGCAGTGGATGATCCCTGTCGCTAAATATGTTGATTTGGATAAGCTTAAATTTCCAGTGATTATGGTACAGGAGTACGGCTTAAATTTATTCCGTTTAGCGGCCAGTTGCACACTTTCTCTGCAGAAAAACAAGCATTGCCAGCTGCTCACCAACTGCACGGTTAAGAATATACAAGCCAGTGAGAAGGCTCAATCCTGGTTGATAGATTACCAGCAGGACGGCGTAGATAAACAAGGCGAATTTGATTATTTAATTAATGCGGCGGGTTTTCGAAGCGGCCTGATTGACGATATGTTAGGCTTCAAACGTCACCGTCTGGTAGAGTTTAAAGCCGCCTACGTCACGCACTGGTCTGCATGTGATTGTCTCTGGCCGGAAGTGGTTTTCTATGGCGAACGGGGTACCCCGAATGGTATGGCGCAATTTACACCTTATCCAGATGGTTACTTTCAACTGCATGGCATGACCGAAGAGATTACTTTGTTCAAAAAAGGGTTGGTTGCGAGTAATGAGCAGAGTGCGCAACCCCAACTAGCAGAAAAATTTATTCATAAAATCGACTTTCAGTGGTCTGAGCAGGAGATGATTGAACGTACACAACGTTCAATAAAATATCTCAGTGCTTATATTCCCAGTTTTGAGTCTGCGCAGATCGGCTCTAAACCCCTCTTTGGTGCACAGCAAATACCCGGTGGAGAGCCCAGTTTAAGAGCGGCAACTGTCTCTTTTGTCGGTGCAAGGTATGCCCGTTGCGAAACGGTCAAAGCATCATCCGTTTTAACTTCTGCCGATGAGATTGTTGCGCAGATGATAGCTCACAATCTGCTTGATAAAAAGTTTAAAGCGAGCCGTTATTTTCCCGTCACGCAGGGTATTGGCGAGCAGGCAATCAGCGAACAAGCGGAAAAATTAGCGAAACAACGTAATTATCCGTTATCTTTAGCACACCTCAATACAGTCAAACTGAGCGGTGCTTAACGTTAAACTGACTGCTAAAAGCTATGTTCGCCAATCATTGCCGGGCTCTGGTGACTGCTGAATAAACGCGAGTGCAAGCGCAGGGCATGATTGTCGGTAAGGCTTGAAATAT
>DATCZZ010000086.1:0-6543 GCA_036525635.1 Psychromonas sp.
AACCCAGGGTATAAATATCTTCTTTATCATAACTGGCAAATTGACTGCGTTGCATATCACTGCGGGCAAAAATGGAGTTACGCGGATCTAAATAATAATCGGCCTGCAGCTGCCAGCGATATTTTTCGGTGGCCATCGCATTGTCTTCCTCTTTAAGCTCAAACTTTAAATTACTGTTCAGTTTGAATAAATCAGCGATGTCGTAATCCAGCACAAGGCGGCCATTGAGCGCGCGAGTCACTTGATTATCTTGCGCGTATAAAAAGCCAAATTCGACCCCGCCTGAAAAATCACCCGCCAGTTCATTATCAAGAACAACCTCCTCAACCTCCCCAGCCTGTTCAACCTCTGCTGCGGATGATTTTGTCTTGAGCAGATCCGGCTGGCTTTGGATATTGGTTTTGAGCAAGTCAGCCTCTGACACCAGTGCCAGAGCTTGCTCAGCTTGCGCCTGTTTCAGCTCCCGGTTATTTTTTTGCAGGAGCGAGATATAACTCTTTTTTGCTGCCAGCTCACTATCAAGACCATTAATTTGCGCCGCCAATGTTTTATTTTGCTCCTGCAGCTGAGCCAATTGGGCTTCTAACAAAGCCAGTTTTTCGGCATTTTTCTTTTTTTCTAGCGCCTGCAGCTGTGCCTCCTTTGAATCTTCTTTTTCCTCAACGACCAAGGCTGCCGGTGCTCCTCCGGTCAACTCTTTTGCAGCCAGGCTGTTATCAGCGACTTGGTTTTTGAGTACTGTCTGTTCTGCATTATCAGCAGACAGTGAAAAATTCACCACAACTACCGCGACAATAATTAAAATAAAAAAGAGTTTCGAATTCAGCAAAGCATACTCATACAATGTAAAATAAAATCGCTTAACGCAAACGGCATATCGATCAAAAAACAAACAGCAAAATAGCCGCTATTGTAAATATTAACCAAGCAGATGCAATGCTTAACAAATATCTTTATTATTATTAAATCACCTCTTGCTTCAGCCCATACTAAACTGTACACTTTCTCGCCTTAAATCAACCACCCTTTTTGTTCCTTGCTTCTATTGGTACGGTTGAGCCAAATCAAGAAGCTACTAACCCGTAAGGAGCGATTTTTATATGCGTCATTATGAAATCGTATTTATGGTTCACCCTGATCAGAGTGAACAAGTTAATGGTATGATTGAACGTTACACAGCCTCTATCACAGAAGCTGGCGGTACAGTTCATCGTTTAGAAGACTGGGGCCGCCGTCAACTGGCTTATCCAATCAACAAACTACACAAAGCACACTATGTTCTTATGAATATCGAAGCTGAGCAAAACGTAATCGATGATTTGGAAACAGCTTTCCGTTTCAACGATGCAGTGATCCGTAACATGATCATGCGCACTAAAGCTGCAGTGACTGAAGCATCTGTAGTGGCAAAAGCAAAAGAAGAACGTGTTGAACGTGCTCCTCGTGCTCCACGTCCAGAAGCAGAAGCGACAGCTGAAGCATAAGAAACTTAGTGACTGATAACTTTTTGCGACTTGCAGGAATAGTGACTGAAAAGCCCACATTCAAAAAGAGTCCTGCAGGTATTGAACACTGCAATTTCGTGATTGAACATCGTTCAATGCAAAAAGAAGCTGAATTACCACGCAACACATTTTGTTATATGCCTGTTGCAGCAAGTGGGACATTGGCTAGTCAGTTGAAAAATAAATTATCGAAAGGTATGCAACTAAGAGTAAGTGGTTTTATCACTTACCACCAAAGTAAAAATAATCTTGGGAAATTAGTGTTGCATGCTCAGTACATAGAACAAATTTGAGGAACTACCATGGCTCGTTATTTTCGCCGTCGTAAATTCTGTCGCTTCACTGCTGAAGGTGTTAGCGAAATTGATTACAAAGACGTTGTTACGTTAAAAAATTACATCACTGAAAGTGGTAAAATCGTACCTAGCCGTATTACTGGCACAAGTGCTAAATACCAACGCCAACTAGCGCGCGCTATCAAACGTGCACGTTACTTGTCACTATTACCATACACAGATTTACACAAGTAAATAGGGGCTATATATTATGGAAATTATTCTACAAGATACAGTTGCTAACCTTGGTAAACTTGGTGATAAAGTTAATGTTAAAGCGGGTTACGCACGTAACTTTCTTTTCCCACAGCAAAAAGCTGTTCCAGCAAACAAAGCAAACTTAGAAGCTTTTGAAGCACGTCGTGCTGATCTAGAAGCTAAACAAGCTGCTAACCTTGCTGCTGCACAGGCTCGTGGTGAAGCATTAGCTGCATTGGAAGTGGTAACTATCGCTTCTAAAGCTGGTGATGCAGGTAAACTATTCGGTTCAATCGGTACGCGTGATATTGCTGATGCAATCACTGCTGCTGGTGTACCTGTAGCTAAAAGTGAAGTTCGTCTTCCTGAAGGCGCTTTACGTAACACTGGTTCATACGAAATTGCTGTAGCAGTACACTCTGACGTATCTACTATTGTTAACATCGAAGTTGTTGAAGCTGAATAATTCAGCTTTTTAAACTAGATAATAAAAATACCTGCACTCTGCAGGTATTTTTTTGCCTGAAATTTGCCCCCTTTTTCTTTTTGCTTTTACCCTGACGACCTCCCTTTTACAACACCTTAAAAACTACACTACTGATTTGTTTTTTTTCAGGCTTTCGCCTGCAGCTGATGGATTAACTTTCTTTATTTGGGTTTTCGCCCTGATGGCGACTTTACTTTTCTTTGGCCAAACAAAGAAAAGTAACACGCCGTCAAGGGCGGAATACCAGCATTGAAGGTTACAGCAAACGCCACAAGCGACAGCTTACAATAAACTACATTCCCACGTAGAACGAGATGAAATTATGATCTCACCAATTCACAAACACAAAAAAGCCCCGTGTATAACGAGGCTTGATTTTCACTTTGCTAACAGCTGAAACTGAAAACTTGTTTCACATTATTTTGCTTGCGGACGCATATGCGGGAACAGTAAAACGTCACGGATCGTATGGCTGTCAGTGAATAACATGACCAAACGGTCGATACCTATCCCTTCACCAGCTGTTGGTGGCAAACCGTGCTCAAGTGCGGTGATATAATCGGCGTCGTAGAACATCGCCTCATCATCACCCGACTCCTTCTGCGCAACCTGATCCATGAAACGCTCAGCCTGGTCCTGTGAGTCGTTAAGCTCAGAGAAACCATTTGCCAGTTCGCGCCCGCCCACAAAAAACTCAAAACGATCGGTCACGCTAGGATCTTGATCATTACGGCGCGCAAGTGGTGAAACCTCAGCAGGATATGCGGTGATAAAGGTCGGCTGGATCAGCTTGTGCTCCGTCGTTTCTTCAAAGATCTCGGTTAATACTTTACCTTCTCCCCAACCCTCTTTCAGATTAACATGAAAACGCGCAGCCAATGCTTTCAGGCTTTCCATGCTTTCCAATTCAGAGGGATCAATGTCTTCATTGTATGCCAGCACCGACTCTTTTATGGTCATGCGGATAAATGGCGCACCAAAATCAAACTCCTGATCACCGTATTTTACAATACTTGAACCTAAGACCTTTTCAGTAATCTGACGTAGCATATCTTCTGTTAAGTTCATCAGGTCGATGTAGTCAGCATAAGCCTGGTAGAATTCAATCATGGTAAATTCAGGGTTATGGCGTGTTGAAAGCCCTTCATTACGGAAGCTGCGGTTAATTTCAAATACACGCTCAAAACCACCCACAACTAAACGTTTCAAGTTCAGTTCCGGTGCGATACGCAGATACATTTGCAGATCCAGCGCATTATGGAAGGTTTCAAAAGGTTTTGCCGCCGCACCGCCAGGAATCGCCTGCAGCATTGGCGTTTCTACTTCCATGAATCTCTGTTCAATTAGGTAGTTACGCATAGCGGTTATGATTTGGTTACGCAACACAAAGGTACGGCGCGACTCTTCATTGGCGATTAAATCCAGGTAACGCTGGCGGTAACAGGCTTCTGTATCTGCAAGACCGTGGAATTTATCAGGCAGTGGACGCAGCGCTTTGGTCAGGATGCGGATTTCGTCAACTTTGATGCTTAACTCATTCGTTTGGGTTTTGAATAAAACCCCTTTTGCACCAATGATATCGCCTAAATCCCATTTTTTGAATTCACTATTATAGAAACCTTCAGCCAGATTATCACGGGTAACATAAACTTGAATACGTCCGCCCATATCCTGAATAGTCGCAAAACTTGCTTTACCCATAATACGGCGCATCATCATACGCCCGGCAACGGTTACCTCAACAGCTAACTCTTCCAGCTCTTCTTTTGTTTTATCATCATAGAGCTTATGTAAATCATCAGAAATATTGTCACGGCGGAAGTCATTCGGGAATGCCTGCCCCTTGTCACGCATTGCCTCTAATTTAGCTAGACGTTGCGCCATGATCTCATTTAATTCTTCTTGTGGTGCTTCTGGTTGACTCTGCTCTAACATGATAGTTCCTATTTGGGTCTTTCTATAATAATTTAACAATGTGATTCTGTAGTGATACAGCTCTAGTCTATAAACCGGATTTTAAGCTGGCTTCAATAAATTTATCTAAACCACCATCCAATACTGCTTGTGTATTGCGACTTTCAATACCGGTTCTTAAATCTTTAATACGCGCATCATCCAGCACATATGAACGTATTTGACTGCCCCAGCCAATATCGGATTTATTATCTTCACTGATCTGTTTTTCGGCATTTTGTTTCTGCAATTCATACTCATACAATTTGGCTCTTAACTGCTTCATTGCCTGATCTTTATTCTTATGCTGGGAGCGGTCATTTTGACACTGCACCACTATGTTGGTGGGTACATGGGTAATACGTACCGCTGATTCGGTGGTATTGACGTGCTGCCCACCCGCACCGGATGCACGGTAAACATCAATACGTAAATCCGCCGGATTAATCTGAATATCAATATTATCTTCAATCTCAGGGTAGACAAATGCAGATGCAAATGAGGTATGACGACGCCCGGTTGAATCAAAGGGTGATTTACGCACCAAGCGGTGAACCCCTGTTTCAGTACGTAACCAACCAAAAGCATATTCACCGCTAAAACGTATGGTTGCACCTTTTATGCCGGCCACATCACCGGGAGAGACTTCCATCAGTTCGGTTTTATAACCGTGTGCTTCACCCCAACGCAAGTACATACGCAATAACATGTTTGCCCAATCTTGAGCCTCCGTTCCACCAGAGCCGGATTGAATATCCAAATAACAGGAGCAGGCATCGTGGTTACCGGAGAACATACGACGGAACTCCAAAACTTCTAATTTTTTTTCTAGTTCATTTACTTCTTTTACAGCTTCATCAAAACTGTCTTGATCTTCTTCTTCAGTGGCCATCTCCACGAGCATGAGAATATCTTCCATTCCCTCACTTAACGCATCAATGGTTTCAACAACCAATTCCAGCGCACTGCGTTCTTTACCTAATGCTTGCGCGCGCTCCGGTTCATTCCACACTTCAGGGGATTCTAATTCGCGGCTAACTTCTTCTAAACGTTCAGATTTAGTATCGTAGTCAAAGATACCCCCGAAGCACTTCTGTGCGCTCAGTCAGATCTTTTACTTTATTTAAAATAGGGTTTACTTCGAACATTAAAAATCTCAATTAGTTTCATGATAAAAAAAGAGACGAATTTTAAACAAAATCAGCGCAAATAAATAGAGCAGATTAAAAATAAATATTGCATAAATCCCGGCCAGAGGGAGGTTGCACAAGCGCTTCATAATTTATCCGGCAGCTTTTTATAAAAGGGCAAAATTGCGGAGCTATCCCCCTAATTTCAACTATTTCGCCAATATTTTGCCAACTGCCTAAAAAAAATAAAATTAAGCTGATTTTTTAACGTTT
The DNA here is from genome assembly GCA_036525635.1 of Psychromonas sp. GTDB lineage: Bacteria > Pseudomonadota > Gammaproteobacteria > Enterobacterales > Psychromonadaceae > Psychromonas. The sequence continues at coordinate 5,882 of DATCZZ010000086.1, forward strand.
TATTGATGCAATTATTTTTCATTAAAGTACAGTTACAGCTCATCTGTGCCCAAACTACCTGGGCATATAAAAAAGGTTCACCCTCACCCGATACAGGTGAGAAGTGACGCAATTTACCAATTGTATAAAGGAGAATGTTATGGAGATGTTATCTGGCGCCGAGATGGTTGTCCGATCCCTACAAGACGAAGGTATTGAACATATTTTCGGTTACCCCGGTGGTTCAGTATTAGATATTTATGATGCAATTTTTCAATGCAGTGATATTGAACATTTCTTAGTCCGCCATGAACAAGCCGCAGTACATATGGCAGATGCATATTCTCGTGCAACCGGCAAGGTCGGTACAGTACTTGTTACCGCAGGACCCGGTGCAACAAACTGTATAACAGGGATAGCAACAGCCTATATGGATTCAATTCCGCTGGTGGTTATTTCAGGGCAAGTACCTACCAACTGGATTGGTGATGATGCTTTCCAGGAAACGGATATGATCGGTGTCTCACGCCCTGTGGTAAAACACAGCTTTTTATGCCGTACGGCACAAGAGATCCCGATCGCCATTAAAAAAGCCTTTTATCTCGCATCAACGGGACGCCCGGGACCTGTAGTCATTGATTTACCAAAAGATGTGCAGAACCCGCTCAATAAATTTCCCTATG
>DATCZZ010000087.1:0-2787 GCA_036525635.1 Psychromonas sp.
CGCAGTATTATGAGCCTTCCTAAGGAATACTCTTTAGTGAAAAATACTGCTGGCCAATATGTTGTTGCGCAAAAATTTGCGCAGCAGATTAATACTCTATTCACTCCGGCAACCTTGTTGAGTGAAGATGATTTTGCAGCTATCGAGATAAAAAGCCCGGTATACAAACTCTCTGGTGAACTGTCCCTTTTGCAGGGAGAAACCGGTGCTATCAGGCTGTTTGCTGAACAGCAGGCGCAGATTACTATCACTGCGAAAGGAGGGGAATTAGTTGTGTGCAGCTACCGGGACTATCTGGGCAGCAATGAAGTTATGCAAAAAGAGTTTCCCCATAACTACCAGTTCAAACAGCCTTGCGCTACACAAGCAGTGGCATTTGAGCTGGTAGTCGATAATGGCGCTGTCGAGCTGTTACTCGCCGATGGGCTGCTCAGCATGACACAGCTCTATTATCCACAGCAGCCCAATGGCAATTTATCTCTCTCAGGCCAGGGTTGGTCACAGGTTGCATTGGCAACATGCTCTCATAGAATCAATTAATTAGGTGGCAAAAATGGCAGAACTAACACTCCGCAAAGTAAATAAGTTTTTTGATGATCTACAAACTATGTTTGATATCGATCTGGATATTAAAGATGGTGAATTCGTTGTCTTCGTCGGTCCATCGGGCTGTGGCAAATCTACCCTGTTACGCTTGATTGCAGGCCTCGAAACCATTACAACGGGCGAGATAAAAATAGGCGATAGAGTGGTCAATAAGTTGGATCCGTCAAAACGTGGTATCTCGATGGTATTTCAATCCTACGCGCTCTATCCGCATATGACAGTCCGTCAGAATATGAGCATTGGTCTTAAGGTCTCCGGTGTAGCCAAAGATGAGGTTGAGCGTAAAGTTAATGAAGCGGCAAAAATTCTGCAACTTGATGCCCTTATGGAGCGTAAACCCGCGCAACTTTCAGGCGGTCAACGGCAAAGGGTGGCAATCGGGCGGTCAATTGTCCGTAATCCCGATGTATTCTTATTTGATGAACCCTTATCAAACTTGGATGCGGAATTACGTGTGAAGATGCGTCTGGAGATCTCCGAATTGCATGAACAGCTCGGCAGTACAATGGTCTATGTAACGCATGATCAGGTGGAAGCAATGACCATGGCTGATAAAATTGTGGTGCTGCGTGCGGGTAAAGTGGAGCAGGTTGGTACACCCATGGAGCTTTATCACAATCCTATCAACCAGTTTGTTGCCGGTTTTATCGGCTCGCCTAAGATGAACTTCATTCCACTTGTTCTTGAAAAACAGGAAGGTCGTTTAGTGACCTTAAAAACAGTCGATGGTGAAGTGCTGCAGCTGACCTTGGCTGAGGAGCGCCCTCTTAAAGATATTCCTCTGTCGCTCGGGATAAGACCTGAGCATATCGTTTATGGCAGTGAAAACCCTGTTGCTCTAAAGCTTACCATTAATGCGGTCGAACTGCTTGGCGGCACAAGTTATGTGCATGCCAGCCAGGGAAAATCGAAAGAATTAGTAATTGAAGTGAAATCGGAAGAGGGCCCCAAAAAACACAGTATCGCAGACTTCTCATTCTGCCCAAGCAAGTGCCATTTATTTGATCATCTCGGAAAAACGATTCAAATTCAGCGCTAATCTAGCTGAGCTCTTATTTTTACGCCGGGCTATTTTATGCCCGGTTTTTTATATCAGGCTGCTGCTCTTGGTGAAAAAAAGTATGAATTTTGCACGATATTTGAGATGATAACTTCTTTGCATCTGAATCGAGATTAAATGATAAAACTTATTGCAACGGATATGGATGGCACCTTGCTCAATGAGCAGGGGCTGTTACCCGCCGACTTTCTAACCACTTTCTCCCGTTTAAAAGAGAAGAATATTATCTTTGCTGCCGCATCGGGCAGACAGTATTTCAGTTTACAGAAAACTTTTTCAGCGGTTGCGGAAGATGTTTTATTTATTGCTGAAAATGGCACTTTGGTGATGTATAAAGAGGAAGAGTTGTATTTCCATCCATTGGAAAAAGAGCATGTTCCTGAGCTGTTATCCATCGCAAAAAACGTAAACAATGCTTATACGGTTTTATGCGGTAAACGCTCTGCCTATATTGAGTCTACAGATCAGCGCTTTGTGGACGAGGTAGAAAAATATTACGCAAAATACGAAGTGGTCGATAGTTTACTGGATGTGCAGGACGATGTGTTAAAAATCAGTATTTGTGATTTTACGGATGCCGAGAAAAATGCCAATGTGGCTTTTCATCCCGGTTACGCTGATAAACTACAAGTGACAGTGTCCGGCAAAATGTGGCTGGATATTACCCATAAAACCGCTTCAAAAGGGACTGCAATTCAATACATTCAGGAAAAGTTTGATATCAGTTTTGAGCAGACAATGGTGTTTGGGGATTATTTTAACGATGTCACTTTACTGCAGAATGCTTTTCACAGTTACGCCATGGAAAATGCCCATCCCGAGGTTAAAAAACACGCCCGTTTTCATGCTCCAAGTAATGATGATGAAGGTGTCATGCAGATCATCAAGCAACTACTTTAATCGGGATTGTGCCGCTACTTAATACTCTTTATCTGTCAAAGGTAGTAATCCAGTAATAATCTAAGCAGATTTCAGTTTTAAAAAAAGCCGCTAAATAGCGGCTTTAACAAACATTTGTAAACTTTTTTAATTAAATATCGTTAAATTAAATACTTAGCACACTAAACTATACAAAAGCACTCTGGGGTGCGTTTCAGAACGGAATATCGTCATCAAAATCC
>DATCZZ010000088.1:0-2472 GCA_036525635.1 Psychromonas sp.
CTTTTTTATTCACTTTTGCCAATGAGATTTCAGGTAGCACTGTGTACTCAGAAAAAGTTGAGCAGCCCATATAGTGATAAATCGGCTGACCGTCTTTATAAAAACGGGTCGTGCCGTCCGGCATCAGCCCTTTGCCCTGGGTTTCACGAATTTTTTGGCAGAGGTTGGTTTTTCCTGATCTGCAGAACTTACATTCCCCACATTCAGGGGTATACAGAGGAATAACATGATCGCCCACTTTAACACTGCTCACGCCTTCACCAACCTGTGCAACTATACCGCCGCCTTCATGGCCCAATACACAGGGGAAAATACCTTCAGGATCTTCACCCGATAAAGTGAATGCATCAGTATGACAGACACCGGAGGCAACAATTCTTACCAGTACCTCCCCTTTTTTGGGTAACATCACATCTATTTCTTCAATGGTTAAGGGATGTTTGGGACCCCACGCGATTGCGGCTTTGGATTTGATAAATTGCTCTGTCATTTTAACTCCGATGATTAGTTGTTTATTTCAATAAGTACATGATAGATCCAAGCCGCTTTGATAGGTCAAAACAACACATTAAAGAGGTTTGGGCATGACGGTTTTGTTTAAGTTGTATCTATTATAGTTGTTACTATATAGATGATAATATGCCTGAAAATAAAATAACTTTTACGAGATGGTAACAATGATGCAATGGCAGGGTATTAATGAATTTGTTGCGGTCGCAGAGATGCAAAGTTTTACCCTGGCGGCTAAAACACTCAATATTTCCACTGCGCAGGTGAGTCGGCAAATTAACGCCTTGGAAAAAAGGCTGAATATTAAACTATTGTACCGTACTACGCGTAATGTTGCAGTGACGCAGGAAGGGCAGATTTTCTATCAGCATTGCCGCAATGTCTTAGACGGTTTAGAGGCTGCGGAACTGGCGGTTAACAATTTACAGAGGGTACCGCAGGGGCATATTAAGCTCTCTGCCCCCGTTACCTACGGAGAGCAAAAGATCCTGCCTTTAATCAATGATTTTCTGCAACGCTATGAACATATCCAGGTGACTTGCGAGTTGTCTAATCAACGCGTAGATTTAGTGGATGGCGGATTTGATTTGGCAATTCGTCTCGGCAATTTGCCGGATTCCAGCTTAATAGCTAAAAAATTAAGGGGGCGTAAAAACTATCTGTGCGCATCACCACAGTACCTTAAAAAGTTTGGTGAACCGCACTCCCTAGCGGAATTAGCCAGGCACAACTGTTTATTGGGCACACGTGATTATTGGCATTTTTATGAGCAGGGAAAAGAAAAGCATATGCGTGTTCAGGGTAATCTGCGTTGTAACAGTGGTCTTGGGCTGGTGGATGCGGCCTTAAAAAATATCGGTATTGTGCAGCTGCCTGATTACTATGTCCAGGAGCACATTGCTTCGGGAAGATTAATCTCTTTATTGAATAATCTTCGCGCTCCCGAAGAGGGGATATGGGTGGTGTATCCCCAGAATCGTTATTTATCAGCAAAAATCCGCCTGCTCATTGATTTTTTTGCTGATCATTATCATGCGAATCAAAAAGTATAAGCCCCTTGAATGGTCTCTCTTTACTCCTTTCTATTGAATAGAGTTAGCCTCATCAGCGCTTAGATAACGCCATTCGCCCAATGCGAGGTTTGCATCCAATTCTATTTGGCCTATTTTTTCTCGGTGCAGTTCAACCACATGATTACCAATCGCTGCGAACATGCGTTTTACCTGATGATACTTACCTTCATTAATGGTCAGCAGCACCTCATTTTCAGTTAGAATTTCTAATCTGGCGGGTAAGCAAGGCGCATTTTCATTTTTCAGTTGTATCCCCTCTTGAAACAATGTAATTGCACTCTGTTCAACAGGTTGGGCAAGGCTTACGCGATAGCGTTTATGACAATTTCTGCGTGGGCTGGTGACTTTATGGGACCATTGGCCGTCGTCAGTGAGCAGGGTCAAACCCGTTGTATCCGCATCTAAACGACCCGCAATAAAGAGTTGTTCGCGTTTATCAACCTTGATTAAGTTGAGAATGCTTGGTAACTGTTCATCAACTGTGGAGCAGATAAAATCTTTAGGTTTGTTGAGCATAATATAACGCGAGCTACGTAGGCTAATTAACTTGCCATCAAAACAGATTTGCTCATTATCCAGTACCTTATAAGCGCTGTTACGGATTGGGCTGCCGGAGCCTGTGATTCGTCCCTGGCTAATCACTTTTTTAGCCTGGCTTCGGGTCATCGTCGTGGATTCACAAATGTATTTATCTAATCTCATGCTTCTCTTCTTTTGCTAAGGTTAACCATTAATAGTCAACTCTCTGATGCTCTCTTTTAGCGCAACTTGGGCTTGTTTTTTACCTGTGAAATTGTGTTTTTTACAAATTTCTGTCCAGCTGTTATTTTGCAATATTTTGCGGATGGCCAGTAATTGGCGGCTGTGAGTTAAACAGGTTAAATCACAG
>DATCZZ010000089.1:0-2624 GCA_036525635.1 Psychromonas sp.
TAAATTGGCTGGAGAAAATGACACGACGCTGTGCTTCGGGCAGGAAATCGTTTAGCTCTTCATAAAAATTAAACCATAACCTGCGAATGACTGGCCCGTGTGTATTTTCCTTCATACCGATATGCCTCGCGATATGTCAAATTTGCTACTATCAACAACGCCCACAAAACGCTGCGCGTTTTGAAGGAGTTTCAAAAGAATAACCTAAGCTACTCTTTTAGGCTGGTTTTTATTGAGCATTACACAGTCCGTCCAAGTCCAGAAAAACTTCCCTTTTCCAGAGCCTTGAGAGATAGCCGACTCCGCAGTTACTATATATGTCGTTTCTGTCGCTGCGCTAACTTATTTTGGCTTGCTGGTTGTTTTTGCTGCCCCGCATAAAGATTGAGTGTATTGAAATGACCTTTTAATTTCGTTTCGGCATAATCTAGTTCAATTTTCGAAACAACAAATTGATGTTTTTCAGGGAATAAAGCTTCAACCGATTGCGACACTAGTTCATATAACCTTTTAAGGTTAATCTGATGCGTTTGGCCCGTTTTGTTAAACAACCAATTTGAGATTGCCATAAAATCATCAAATGCATTATCAGATAAAATATGTGCTAGTGAATGTTTAAAGCGTCCTGAGTTACCTATCATATCCCAGTATCTTGCAAAGCGATTCACCAGTTGCATCGTCGTAAAATCAATACGATCTGTACTTAATATATTAAATGGCGGCAAGGGACTGAAACGAAGATCAAATGCTTCAGTGTGTCGGATAATTGGGCTACCTTTAAGGCGTTTTAAAATACCCATTTGAATTTCGTGAGGTTGGCACTGATAAAGTTCGTTGAAGCTCTCCCTAAATGTATCGAAAGTCTCACCCGGCAATCCAAAAATAAGATCAGCATGAATATGAGCATTGGTATTCTCTTTTAGCCAAAGCAAATTTTGTTTTGATTTAGGGTTATTCTGCTTACGACTAATATTTGCCTGCACTTCCTGGTTAAAAGTTTGGATCCCAACTTCAAATTGCAAGCTACCTTCGGGGAATTTTGTTAATACTTCTTTTAATTTTCTCGGTAGGTGGTCTGGGACGACTTCAAAATGCAGAAAAATATCTTCAGTCATTCTGTCTAAGAAAAACTGCATTATTTTCATAGAAGTATTGATGTCTAAATTGAAGGTGCGATCAATAAACTTAAAACTGCGAGCACCACGCTGATAAAGTATTTCCATTTGCCCAAGGAAAACTTCCAGATCATATGGATTTGATTTAGTGTCTAAAGACGATAAACAAAACTCACATTTAAATGGGCAACCGCGTGACGCCTCAACATAGAGCAAGCGATTCTTTAAATCTTCATCGCTATAATATTGATAGGGTAACTCAATATCTTTTAATTCAACGGGTTTTGAGTTAAGGATTTTACGATCCGGCTCGTTATTATTGATAATATCCTTACATAATTCATAAAAACTGACATCTGCCGCCCCGGTTAATACATAATCAGAAGCCTCAACAATAGCTTGTTGCTCAGATTCATAACTTACTTCCGGGCCGCCCAATACAACCTTAATTTCTGGCGCAATTACTTTTAGCAGGCTAACAACATTTGTTGTTTCCACTATGTTCCAGATATAAACTCCAAACCCTACGATATCTGGCTTTAATTCCAATATTTTATCAACAATATCAATAGGTCGCGCTTGAATGACAAACTCTTTTATTTCACAATATTGCTGTAAATCTTTTAAATTAGCGTACAGATAGCGTAAACCTAAACTAGCATGAATAAATTTCGCATTAATCGTCGCAAGCACAATTTTAGGAGAGGATATAGTGCCTGTAACTGAAGCATTATCTTCATTTACATTCGTCTGCATAATGGTGATCTCATTTTTGAATTGCTGCATGGCTATTGAAGTTCTTAAGTGTCTGGAAAAATATGCTCTTAATAGTACAGTAATCGCTTATTATATTCAGTATCTGGTTTTGTCTAGGCAATGTCTGTGGCGAGTGAATTAGCCAAATTGTTCAAACAGTGCATGAACGCTCAAATCGACTTTACTGTTAATAACTTTGATTTTTTTCGCTTTGAGGTGAATCTATTAAACCACGTCACTCCATTTATTGAATCGATACGTATAGAACTTAGAACACGTCATTACAGTTACCGCACTGAAAAAACCTATTTATATTGGATTAGACTGTTTACACCTAATCGCAGCATTTCAGCAAGCCAGCCAGCATCGGTTTTATCATCCCCATATTTCAAACCAGAGTATTGCTGAATAGCAGTGGTATTCGCGAGATGTACTTGGTAGTTAGCTTCGTTGAGGGCGTCAACCAGCCAATACCAGTTGAACGTAGATTCAACGACTAAGCCTGTTAATTGTGGCTTGAATGGAGCAAGAAACAGGAAAATTTGTTTTATATCGTTAGGTAATTTACGTCGGGCCATAACATCACCCGTTTCATCTTTAATTGAAAAAACGCTGTTATTTGAATGTAAGTCAATACCGCCATATAGTTTCATTTTAAAGCCCCCCGTTTTAGCTATGTGTATAACATACACTCTAGGCTTGAACGTGATTCCTAGGAACTTACTATATGATTATCAGGTCTTGCCTTTTGCT
>DATCZZ010000090.1:0-6117 GCA_036525635.1 Psychromonas sp.
TTCAAATGTATTAAAGGTGGTGAGAAGGTCTCTGCAAAAGTGTGGGATGGTGCGCAGGGATTGGAGTGGCAAGTGCCTTCGCCAGCGCCACACCATACCTTTGCCAGACCACCGGTTATCAAATAATGGGTAAACATACTAAGTTATTTAAACGATTACTATTAGTCAGCATAGGCATGTTTGCGTTTGCGTTTGCCCTGGTGCCGTTATACGACGTCTTTTGTGATGTCACCGGACTCAACGGTAAACCCTCATTAGATCAGGCAAAAGTAAGTGATGCTGTTGATGGTAACAGGCAAGTTGATGTCGGATTTTTAACCCATGTACAAAACGCTGCCCCCTTTAAAGTGACTGTTGATCAGGCGGTTGTCACTGTGAAACCGGGCGAAATGAATCAAGTCACTTTTACCGCCAACAATCTCAGTAATGAAGTACGCACGATGCAGGCGGTGCCGTCGATAAGCCCCGGCCTTGCCGCCCAATATATGCACAAAGTTGAATGCTTCTGTTTTACCCAGCAAATATTGCAACCCGGTGAGACCTTGGATCTCACCCTGCTGTTTTATTTAGATACCGCCATAACGACTGATATTGAGGAATTAACCTTGTCCTATACCGTATTTGACATCGTTAAGACTGAATAAATTCAAGGAGTTAATTGATGAAATCAACAACAGTAAAGCAGTATGACAAATACTATGTACCCGAGCAAAGCCACTGGCCGATAGTCGGTGCCGTTGCGCTATTTTTTGTTGCAACGGGCGCCGGTTTGACTGTGATGCAAATTGGCAAGCAGGCAGCCTCCGGCTCCTACCTGTTAATGGCTGGAGCTGCTGTGCTGTTTTTTATGCTTTTTGGCTGGATTAAAAATGTCATTCATGAATCAATGGCTGGCCTCTATTCCAAGCAGATGGATTTTTCATTCCGTCAATCTATGGGGTGGTTTATTTTTTCCGAAGTGATGTTTTTTATGGCTTTTTTCGGGGTGTTATTTTATGCACGCATCTTCTCTGTTCCCTGGTTAGGCGGGGCGGGTAACAATGCCATGACCAATGCGCTGTTATGGCCTGATTTTCAGGCCGCCTGGCCATTGATAAAAACACCTTCAGGAGAAACTACCCGGGCCATGGGATGGTTTGGTCTGCCATTGTTAAATACTTTTATATTATTAACCTCCTCAGTCACGCTGCATTTTGCCCATCACGCCTTATTGGCGGATAAACGTACTCAATTAAAAGTCTTGATGGTTGTTACTGTATTGCTTGGCATAAGCTTTTTATACTTTCAGGCGACTGAATATAGCCATGCATACCATGAGTTAGGGTTAACCCTTGTATCCGGTATATACGGTAATATCTTTTATTTATTAACCGGTTTTCATGGTATGCACGTTACCCTGGGTGCGATCATGTTGCTGATTGTTAGCATGCGCATATTTAACGGGCATTTCAATAAAGGCAATCATTTTGCTTTTCAGGCTGCGGCCTGGTATTGGCATTTTGTCGATCTTGTGTGGCTGTGTTTATTCTTTTTTGTATATGTTGTTTAAACTGTGAAATTGCCTGTTATTACCTCATCAATAGTGCTGGTAGTGGTCGCCGTGTGTATAGGTTTGGCCAATTGGCAATGGCAAAGAGCGCAGCAGAAACAGCAGAGGTTAGATAGCATCAAGGTGATGCAGGAAAAAGGGCTACTGGATTGGTCAGGTTTAACATTATTACCCGCAACACTCAATAAAACCGGATTACGCCTGCAACTAAAGGGCTCTGTACGCGGCAAACAATATTGGCTATTGGATAATCGCAGTTTAAAAGGGCGACATGGATATGATGTTATTGCTCTGTTTTACCCAACCGGCAGCGCGCGCGGTTTATTGGTTAATTTTGGATGGGTAGCGCAAGGCATCAGTCGTAACAACCTACCCCAGGTACAATTCCCCGAACAGGAAGTAACTATTTCTGTGCAGCTAAAACAGGGTGATCTAGCGGGTTTTTATCTGCCGGGAGCTGAACAGGCAAGTGCAGGATGGCCTAAACTTATTCAATTTATTGATATTGGGCAGCAAGAGCAGCAAAGCAATGCACAACTTGTTGATTTTATGGCTTACGCAGTTGATCACTATAATGTTGCGCAGCCTCACTACGAGCCGGTTGTGATGCCCCCGGAAAAACATCGGGCCTATGCTTTTCAATGGTTGCTGATCGCTTTAGCAGCCGCCACTGTTTTTATTTTTGCACTGCGCAGTCAGCGTAGGGTGAATAAACGCTTATGAGAGAAGTGGTCATTATGCTTAATGTGTGGAGAGTTTGATGAATAATAGAAAATTAATATTTCTGTTTGTGATCAGTTTTATTGTGCCTTTACTCCTCGCGCTTGCTGTTTTGAAATTAGATTGGTTACCTGGCAAAACGGTTAATAACGGGACGTTTCTAATACCGGAAGTTAAATTGAGTGAATGGGCTAAAATAAACCCGAAGCCCTGGTCAATTGCTTTGCTTGCAGATGAAAATTGTTCTGATATTTGTGTGCAGCGCCGTGATGATGTGAGAAATTTATATATAGCGCTGGGGAAAAATCAAAATAAAGTGGATCTGGTGTTATTGGGTGAGCAAAGTGCGGCTGTTCAGGGTTTTAAAAATTACCAGCCAGTCAGTGAAAAGCTTCAGCAGGACGTTTTATATCTGATCGATCATATGGGGCTTGTGGTGTTTTATTACCCGCTAGTTGAGGATCAAAAAAGTAATCAGTTAATCCAGAAAGGGTTAATAAAAGATCTTAAAAAATTACTAAATTACGCCCGTAGTTCATAGCCCTTGTTATTTTTTTGAAAATAAGCAATATTTTTTAGAGGAGTGTTGGGTATCTATGGCAAACACAACGCAAAAAATAAGACAAAAAACAGCCATCAACAGCATCCATAAGAGATATAAAACATTAGTTCTGTTGAGCTGTTTACTATCTGCAATGGTGGTCGGTTTAGGGGCGTATACACGCTTAAGCGATGCCGGCCTGGGCTGTCCTGATTGGCCTGGTTGTTACGGCTTTTTAACTGTACCAGCAGGTGCTGATCTACACGCCATCGCAGAGCATAAGCTAGCGGGCTCGACGGATTTAGCCTTTGCACCCGTAAAAGCCTGGAAAGAGATGATCCACCGTTATTTTGCCGGAACGCTTGGGTTGCTGCTGTTGGCAATTTTGTTTTTTGCTTTATTTATCAATAGAAAGTTTTTAAAGGAAAAAATCACCAAGGGAATAAACAACTCAGCGGGCATTTTTATGCCGCTTAAATTACCAGCTTTACTGGTTGTGTTGGTGCTGTTTCAAGCTATATTAGGCATGTTGACCGTGACCATGCGCTTGCAGCCTCTGATTGTGATGGGGCATTTACTGGGCGGTTTTGCCATCTTGAGTTTATCTGCTTTACTCTATTTACGCCTCAACAGTAACCCGCTGTTAGCAAGGGATAGTCTTGCGCAGCATTATTTTGCATGGTGTTTAGCCGCTTTATTCGTACTGCTGATACAAATCGCCTTAGGTGGTTGGCTGGCCGCGAATTATGCCGCGCCATTTTGTGCTGGTTTGCCGCTCTGCAGTGGAGGCTGGGGGGCTGGAGACTGGCAGCAAAATTTCTCAATTTTAGAAATTTTCCAGTTACCTGGCGCATCTGGTAATTATGAGTTTGGGGTGTTATCAGCGCAGGCAAGGATGTCTATCCATCTATTGCATCGCTTCTGGGCGATTATCACCACCATGGTTATTTTAGTTGTGGCAATACGCATCTATCGCTTAAGTCACGCCAGCATATTAAAAAACAGTGCGCTGCTGGTTATCGTTCTGCTTGCTTGCCAGGTTTCCTTGGGCATATTTTTAGTATATTGGACTTTTCCAATCAGTATTGCCCTGGCGCACAACCTAATGGCCGCAATGTTATTGCTGAGTTTAATAAGATTAACCTATTACGTGAAATTATCACCATTTCCGAATAGTGCACCCATTGGCGCTGCAGATTTCAGCACTTCCTCAGGAGAAAAATGATGGCGAATAGTGTTAGCAACAATACAATAAGGAGAGCATCGGCTTTAAATAATAGTGACTCACTGCATACAACCTCGCCACGTATCGCTGACTATTTAGAGTTGTGTAAGATTAAGGTGGTGGCCCTGTTGGTCTTAACTGCTTTGGTCGGATTAGCGCTGGCGCCAGATATGGGGCGAGGTTATTTTGTACAAATTTTAAGTTTGCTGGGAATCGGACTGTTATCCGGCAGCGCCGCGGTGATCAATCATATTGTCGACAGTAAAATTGACGCAAAAATGGCGCGTACAAAAAAACGGCCGTTAGTGAGAAGAGTTGTATCTCGCCGGCAAGCGTTGCTGTTCTCAGCTGCGATAGGGACACTAGGTTTTGCTTTATTGATTTTTGCCGCCAATTGGTTAACTGCGCAACTGACCCTATTTTCCCTGGTGGGTTACGCCTTTATTTACACGATTTTTTTAAAACGTGCCACACCGCAAAATATTGTAATAGGGGGACTGGCGGGAGCAATGCCGCCACTCCTGGGGTGGGTTTCTGAAACCGGTGTATTAGCAGCGGAGCCCTGGTTACTGGTGATGATTATCTTCACCTGGACTCCTCCTCATTTCTGGGCATTGGCGATTCACCGTAAAGCCGATTATGAAAAAGCTGAAATACCCATGTTACCCGTCACTCACGGTATCGATTTCACAAAAACCTGCGTTTTGTTGTACAGCTTATTATTGGCCGTCGTATGCTGTTTACCTTTCTTAATTCATATGTCCGGTTATCTCTATTTGGCGATTGCAACGCTGCTCAATCTTATTTTTATCTATAAGGCTGCTAAATTAAAATTGTCAGAAAAATCCTATGGCGCACTGGATCTTTTTAAATATTCGATTGTCCATTTAACTATATTATTTATTGCTCTGTTTTTAGACCGGGCCTTTCTGTAGACTTTATCCCCTCAATTTTTTTCACACCCAGACACTGGCAGGGTGAGAAATTATCGCACTAGCTCTGCTTATATAGCCAAGCCACTTGAAGATGCATCTTCAAGTGGCTTGGCTATAAATTCACATTCAAGGATAATATGAATACCGCGCAAACAATCGAACTTGCTAAAGACATTTTTAAGCAAACCAGGCCAATGGTCTTTGGTATCCTTTTTTTGATGAGCTTTCAACTGGCAGACAGTACTTTTATAAGTCAACTTGGCGTCCTCCCTCTGGCCGCGCAAGGTTTTACCATGCCGTTACAGATGGTGATTATTGGTCTGCAGGTGGGATTAGGGATTGCTACAACGGCTATTATTTCAAGAATTTTAGGCCAGCAAGAGGAGCAGAGAGCCCGGCAGATTGGCGGTCTGGTGATGGCCATGGGGGCATTAGGGGTTTTTATCACGGCACTTATTATCTGGTTGCTTCGCTATAAAACATTAACTCTGCTGGGTGCCCCGGTAGAGGTTATACCCTATATAAACCAATATTGGCCGCTTTGGTTATGCAGTGCATGGCTAGGTGCAATGCTCTATTTTGCCTACAGTATTTGCCGCGCCAATAGAAATACATTTTTACCGGGTATATTAATGATGACCACCAGCATTATCAATATCATCCTGGACCCAATTTTTATCTTTTATTTTGATTTCGGTTTGGTCGGTGCGGCAATCGCGACCATCTGTTCATTCAGCATTGGTCTGTTGCTCATCCTCCCCAAATTAGTGAAGAAAAACTGGCTCTCTTTTGACTGGGGTTCTCTGCAGATATGGCTGTCAATAAAAGAGCTTAGCGCGGTGATGACGCCCGCGATGATGAGTCAGTTATTACCGCCGCTTTCCGCTATGCTTGCCACTAAAATTGTGTCCGCTTTTGGTACTGCCGCAATAGCCGGCTGGGTAATGGCAGCGCGTATTGAGTTTTTTACTATTGTTGTCGTACTCGCCTTAACGATGTCTTTGCCGCCGATGGTTGGACGGCTATTCGGTGCTAAAGATTGCCCTACCATTATCCGTTTAGTGAAGATAGCGGTTTTATTCACACTCATTTTGCAAGCTATTTTAGCGCTGCTGCTTTTTATTTTTGCCGCGCCGTTAGCCTCTTT
>DATCZZ010000091.1:0-6407 GCA_036525635.1 Psychromonas sp.
GCGATCAATACGCACTGTCGGGTGTGCGGGGAACAGGCTGTTTAAGGTTTCCTCTAACTGTTCGGTACCCACACCGGTCGAAATTAATTGTGTTGAGCCGCAATCAGCGCACTGATGCGGCACCGGGTGGGTCGAAGTGCAGTGATGACAGTGCAGGTAATTGGCTGATTTATGGTAGGTATAAAAAGCATCACAACGCCCGCACTTTACCAACCAGCCACATTCATGGCACATTAATACCGGCGCATATCCGCGCCGATTTAAAAACAGGATGACCTGATTGTTCTTAGCGAGATGCTTGTGCATCAGTTCAATTAGCTGCGGCGACAATCCCGATTTGAGCGGTAACCCCGCCAGGTTAATCAGGCTGTTCACCGGTGGTTTGGCATTACCTGCGCGCTCGGTAAGGTGTAAATGTTTATATTTTCCCTGCAGAGCATTGTTCAGCGTTTCCAGCGAGGGCGTGGCTGAGCCCAGGACAATCGGGATTTTCTGTAATGCGGCGCGTTTGATGGCAAAGTCACGCGCATGGTAGCGAAAACCATCCTGCTGTTTAAAGGAGGCATCGTGCTCTTCATCTAAAATGATTAAGCCTAAGTTTTTAAAATCACAAAATATGCTGCTGCGTGTGCCGATGATAATTGCGCCGCTGCCCTGCTTGGCATGCAGCCAGGTATCCAGCTGCTCTCTGGCGTTTAATCCGGAATGTTTCAGATAGATGGGGACATTAAAACGCGCTTGAAAACGTCTGATGGTTTGTGGTGTTAAACCAATTTCAGGTACTATCACTAATACTTGTTTGCCCGCAAGCAGTATGGGTTTGATGATGTTGAGGTAAACTTCCGTCTTACCGCTGCCAGTAATACCTTCTAATAAAAAGCAGTTAAAGCTATTTGCCTGCTGATTGACAGAGCTGATTGCAACAGCTTGCTCAACGCTCAGACGCGGTTTTTGTGCCGACTCTGCAAAATTTTCCAGCCAATTTTCTGAATTAACAGGTTGTTTATCAACAGCTTCAATCAAGCCTTTTTCCTGTAAAACATTGAGCGTTGCGCGGCTGATCCCCTGTGTGGTTAACTGCTGAGTAGATAAAGGGGATTCGCTTAAGGCCAGCAAAGCAAGCTGCTGTTTTTTAGAACGTTTAAAATCTTCTAAATTAAAAGCGGTGGCGGTTAACTGCCAATGTTCTTGACCTTTGAAAACAGCCTCTTTACCTTGGCGTAATAGCGTCGGCAGTGCCTGCTGAAAAACATCACCAAAAGCGTGCTGGTAATAAAAAGCCGCCCAGTGTAACAGCAACCAGATTTTTTCATCCAATAAAGGGGCTGGATCAATCAGCCGGGTGATTTTTTTTAATTTATCAATTGCATAATCACAGGTCGGGTTAACCGCGCAGATCACACCGATAAGTTGCCGTTTGCCACCAAAGGGCACGCGCACGCGGCAGCCTACCAGGTTGTCGGGATCTGTTGTCAGCAGATAATCAGGCAGTAGATAATCGAATTGTTTATGCAAAGGAATCGCCAGTGCGACACGGCAAATGATAGGTCGGTTCATGCGCTCAATTATAGGCAGATAAAAAGCTATTGTAACCTGTTTCAAATAAAGCGGGTTAAAAAACTGGCATTGAAATTTTAAATTGAAATAGGAAGTGCTCTGCATAAAGCACTTCCTTGGTGTTTGTTGCTTTCTGGGTTAAGCAAGTAGTTTTTGGGCTGCCGCAACAACTATTGAGATTGCGCTGACTTCTGTTTTCTTCATTGTTGCCGGATCCGGAATCTCCTGCTGGGTGCGGTTGACAATGACACCCGCAACGCAGGCGGCGCGCCAACCCTGCGCGGCGCACATGGTAAACAGTGTTGACGACTCCATTTCATAATTAAGTACGCCTAACTCCTGCCACTCTTTCATTGAGCCTTTAAACCGGCGGGTGACACGTCCGGAAACCGTATCGTAACGCTCCTGACCGGGATAGAAAGTATCAGAGGATGCCGTAATACCGATATGGGGCTCAATACCTGCATCGCGGCAGGCAGCAACCATGGCTGTTGTACAGGCAAAGTTGGCAACCGCCGGATATTCCATGGGGGCAAAATGCAGGCTTGCCCCATCAAGGCGAACCGCGGCCTGGGTAACAATAACATCACCCACATTAACTTGCGGCTGAATTGCGCCCGTTGTGCCCACTCGTAAGAAGGTGCTAACCCCCAGTTGCGCCAACTCCTCAACCGCAATTGATGTTGATGGACCGCCAATGCCCGTTGAACAGACAACCACCGCTTTGCCATCCAGATAGGCTAAATAACTGGTGTATTCGCGATGGCTTGCGAGGAAGGTAGCCCCGTCCATTAATTCCGCTATTTTTTTAACCCGCTCAGGATCGCCCGGCACTATTGCTAAACTTGCACCATCGAGCATTTTTCTGGTTAACCCTAAATGAAATACCTCTGACATAATGAAAACTCCTATAAATATTGAAAAAGTATGGGCGCTTATAATTCAGCACCCAAAAAAGCAAAGGGCAATAACTCAGCGATAGTATGCTGCTCTATGTCAGTTTCCGATGCATAACTATAAACAACCGCATCATTATCCGATTGTTCGGCAATAACCTGTCTGCATCCGCCGCAGGGGTGTGCTTTAATAAGCGCTTTTGCCGCGTTGCGTGCGAGTATGTGAACTTCTTTAACCTCCCCTTTTTTCATGCCTTCAGTGACGGCAGTGTGGATTGCGTTACGCTCTGCACAGATGGTCGTCGGGTAAGCTGCCGATTCGACATTTACGCCTTTATAAAGATGGTTATTTTTGCTAATAACAATGGCTGCAACATTAAAACCAGAGTAGGGGGCTGATGCATTATCAAGCAGTTTTTCAAGTTCAGTAAAATAGTTTTTGTGCATAATTTTATAGCCTCTTTATATAGGTTTGTGACTGATTTTCCGGCTGGGCAACAAAGCCCATTTTATTAAGATATAAGCAATGATCCTGATCGCCGGCGGTTGTTTGCAGCGCTGTTATGCCTTTCTCTTTAAGAAATTCAGGGTGGCTTTTGTAATAATAGCTACCCAGTTTAAAGTCTCGATATCTGGGGGTGACGTAATCAAGCATGATGGTGAAAGTACCATCAGCATCTTTTGTGCCAGCAAGCACTCCGGCGATATTGTTATCGCGCAACATATAAAATAAGGTGTCCGCTGACCTTAACTGCTCCAGACTTATCTGCTTTTCAATATCCTGGCGATTGATTTCTATAAAATGCTGAAAATACTCAGAATTTTTTGAAGCTGAAATTATTTTAAACTCCTCTTTGCTGCGATAAATTTGGTAGAGGTAGTACATATTGATACAGGCAATGCTGAGATTCATAAAGATAGTCGGTACCGAATCAATAAAATAGGCAAAGCTTGCAAACAGCAGGCAACCTATAAAGTTAATCACTCTCAGTTTAATAATCGAAGACATGGTGAGGGAAATCAGCACCACCAGTGAAGCTAAATAACCAAACCATTCCACCCA
The DNA here is from genome assembly GCA_036525635.1 of Psychromonas sp. Classification (GTDB taxonomy): domain Bacteria; phylum Pseudomonadota; class Gammaproteobacteria; order Enterobacterales; family Psychromonadaceae; genus Psychromonas. Next base: position 3,517 of record DATCZZ010000091.1, read on the forward strand.
ATCTAATTCCATAATAATTCCTCTGTAAGTAAACGGCCAGGCAAACCATTCACCTGGCGCTTTGCTGATTTAAATCTCTACCCCGATCCGCATCACAGATGCGGGATCTGTGGTCAAGCGATATCCGTTAAACGAATATGGCGATAAACCTGTGTTTGTGCCTGCACGCTGTCTGCGCCGCAAATAATAGAGCTTTGAACAGCGCGCTCTGCTTCGCGGAACTGTGCCTCACTCTGAGCATGTATCATCGCCAGCGGTTTTTCCGGGCCTGCCTGTTCACCTAAACTGATCATGCTGCTCAGACCTACCGCATAATCAATAGGATCTGAAGCTCTGCGCCTTCCTCCGCCCATGCCGACAACCGCCATCCCCAGCTCCCGGGTATCCATGGACTGGACAATCCCTGATTGCCAGGCATAAACGGGACGAATAATTGCCGATTTTTGCAGATAATTATCATGATTTTCCACAAAGTCAGCGGGACCGCCCAATGCGCAAACCATCCTGGCAAATACTTCTGCGGCTTTGCCGTTATCAAGCACTGCCTGTAATTTTCTCCGAGCCTCTTGTACATCCGCTGCCAGCCCGCTTAGCAGTAACATTTCCGCGCATAATGCCATGGTCACTTCATGCAGACGGGGGTTAACATATTCGCCGCTAAGAAAGCGAACCGCTTCACGGACTTCAACAGCATTACCTGCACTGCTTGCAAGCACCTGATCCATATTGGTAATTAAAGCGGTAGTTTTACATCCGGCAGCGTTAGCGACGCCGACAATACTTTTTGCCAGGGCTTCTGACTGCTCGTAAGTAGGCATAAATGCGCCACTGCCCGCTTTAACGTCCATCACCAGTGCATCAAGGCCTGCGGCTAATTTTTTCGATAAAATTGATGCAGTTATTAACGGAATGGACTCAACCGTCGCGGTAATGTCCCGGGTCGCATAAAAACGCTTATCAGCGGGGGCCAGATCACCTGTTTGACCAATGATCGCGACACCCACCTCTTTGACTATTTTGCGGAAATGCTCAGCACTGTCCGGCGTCGTTTTATAACCGGGAATAGCGTCCAGCTTATCTAGCGTGCCTCCGGTATGCCCTAATCCCCGTCCTGATATCATCGGAACATATCCGCCACATGCCGCCACCATCGGGCCGAGCATTAAAGAGGTCACATCTCCGACACCACCCGTTGAGTGTCTATCGACAACAGGGCCATCTAAATCAAGTGAGGACCAGTCTAAAACTGAGCCCGAATAACGCATAGCTGAGGCCAGTAAAACACGTTCCTCCATGTTCATATCCTGAAAATATACCGCCATGGCAAAGGCGGCTATTTGACCTTCAGATATACTGTTTGTGGTAATACCCTGAATAAAAAAATCGATCTCCTGCTTGCTTAATATTTTACCATCGCGTTTATGGCGGATAATTTCTTGTGGAAGTAATATCATCTGATTCGGATCCTATGATGTTTAATATAATTAGCGATGCGGGTGCGCATTGTTAATCGCTCTCTTTATAAATGTTTATTTGGCATCTGCAGGTTATCTCTAAATAATAGCTGAAGACCTGTGCAAGACCGCCAAATTCAATTTACGGGCAATTATTTATATTTTCTGCCATCCTCATTAATGTCATTACGCTGTTATTCGTTTAACTGCCAGCACTCTCTTTTCATCACAAAGCTTCTTTTTTAAAGTCAAAGCGTTCCCGGGGCATAAACAGTAATTTTTTATGCCCTGAACGGTTAGAACTTGTATTAATCGTTGAGGTAATTCACTTTGCTGTACGCCTAGCCGCCGTGAAAATGCATTACCTCACTTTAGTTAAGAGGCGTTCTATTTAGCAACTACTGAGTCCAGTGCAACAATCAACATATCATTGAAGCTGGTTTGACGCTCATCTGAGGTTGTTTTTTCGCCGGTACGGATATGATCCGATACGGTTAAAATACATAACGCGTTGGCACCTTCTTCCGCAGCCACACCATATAAACCCGCGGCCTCCATCTCTACGCCTAAGATGTTGTATTTTTCCAGCGTATCGAACATTTCCGGCTCTGGCGTGTAAAACAGATCCGCCGAGAAGATGTTGCCGACACGGGCCTGAATGCCAAATGTTCTGGCCGCATTAACCGCTTTTTCTAAAAGCTCATAACTGGCTATTGCCGCAAAATCATGGCCTTTAAAACGTGCACGGTTTACTTTGGAGTCGGTCGATGCGCCCAGGCCGATGATCACGTCACGTACTTTGATCTCTTTACTGACGGCGCCGCAGCTGCCTACCCGGATAATGTTTTTTACGCCGTATTCACGGATCAGTTCCGTCGCGTAAATTGAGCAGGAGGGGATACCCATACCACTGCCCATGACCGAAACGCGTTTGCCTTTGTAGGTGCCGGTAAAACCAAGCATGTTGCGAACATCAGTGACCTGCACGGCATCTTCTAAAAAGTTTTCTGCGATATATTTAGCGCGCAGCGGATCGCCGGGCATCAGAACTGTTTCTGCGAAAGCGCCATCTGCTGCATTAATATGAGGGGTTGCCATAATCTCTTCTCCATTTTATTCGTGATTAACTACCGGTTTGCAAACCGAACAGTCTCATTTTTATTTAAGTTTAAAAATTAATTAGTTAAAAATACTTTTGCCATGTTCTAGGGGGGGGAGATTATGGAAATCAGCAATTGACTGACCGATATCCGCAAAACTCTCACGCAAGCCGATCGGCCCCGGTTGAACCCCTTGACCGTAGAAAATAGCCGGAATATGCTCTCTGGTATGATCTGTCCCTTTCCATGTCGGGTCACAACCATGATCCGCAGTTAGCACCAGCAAATCATCTTCCTGCATTAACGCCAGCATTTCCGGTAAACGTTTATCGAAATA
>DATCZZ010000092.1:0-2160 GCA_036525635.1 Psychromonas sp.
ATGCCGATGGGGTTTGCCACACTAATAGGTGGAATGAGTACAACCATTGGCACATCTACCAATCTATTAGTTGTTTCAGTTGCTGTTGATATGGGATTAAAAAGTTTTGGTATGTTTGACTTTTTCTTACCGGTTGTTGCCGCGGGGGCTTTTGCGACGGCCTATTTATGGTTAGTGGTTCCCTATTTTATTAAAGAACGAAAAACGCCTTTTTCCGATACCTCACCGAGAATATTTACTGCAAAACTCATGATTCCTGCCGATTCAGTTTCTGAAGATCAGCCGCTAGATCAATTGATCGCCAAAACAGATGGGATGATGAAGGTGCTAAGAATCCATAGAAATAGTACAGATATGTATTTATTACCCAATGCAAAAACCATTATAAAAGCCAACGACATGTTAGTGGTAGAGGATACTCCTGAAAATTTAAAGAGCTTTGAAACGATATTGGGGGCTGTTTTATATACGAGTTTAGGTGCCGTGGATGAAGTTCATCCCTTGATGGAAAAAGAGCAGCAAATTGCAGAGGTCATTATTTCTCAAGGTTCACGCTTAAATAATACGACGCTTTCTCAAACTAGATTTTTACAAAGACATAAGCTTGTCGCTCTCGCACTGCATCGTCCCGGGAAAAAAACCGAAACTATCTTTAAAGGCATGGCTGATATTACTCTAAAAGTGGGCGATGTTTTACTGATTCAAGGCAAAAGTGAGCATATCCTGGAATTGAAAAAGAGTAGGGAATTATTAGTGTTAGATGCAACTGTAGATTTAACCCACTCAAAACAAGCTCCGTGGGCATTTTTTATTATGTTTGGTATTGTTGCGGCTTCTGCATTGGGTATTCTACCGATAGCAATCAGCGCCACTTTAGGCGTATTCTTGATGTTTATTACCCGCTGTATTAATTGGAAAGATGCTTCAAACGCACTCAATACTCAAGTTATCTTAATCGTGGTGGCTTCTTTAGCTTTAGGTCAAGCTTTGTTAAAAACCGGAGCGGCTTCCTATTTAGCACATCTGTTTATATCAGCAACAGAAGGTAGCTCACCGACTTTCATGCTGAGCGGTTTGATGTTACTAATGGCAATTATGACCAATATAGTTTCAAATAATGCAGCAGCGGTAATCGGAACGCCGATTGCGATGGGCATTGCACAGCAGCTAAATTTACCTGCTGAACCTTTTGTATTAGCCGTTCTTTTTGGTGCAAACATGAGTTATGCCACACCCATGGCTTATAAAACAAATCTTTTAGTAATGACCGCCGGTGGATATACTTTTAATGATTTCCTGAAAATAGGGATTCCATTAATAATCATCATGTGGATCGCGCTTAGTTGGATATTAACCATAATGTATAGTTTATAGTTAGGCATAATTTGGCATTTGAACATAGAGCCAGTCAAACTCACTGGCGTCAGTGAGTACAATATTAGATTTATTTTTAGCTAGAAGTGCTTTTGCAAGATCAGCACGCATCATGCCTTGTCTCGTCGGGTAAAGGCGGTGTTTTGGTGATAGCCTGCCGCTGTGAATGCCTGGACCTTGCGGTTGTGAAATGTATCTCTATATACTCGGTAATGATTTCATCCCTTTTACATGACTTGCCTTTGATTTTTAATTATGATTTCTTGATAATTATTAAGAGTAAAGTAATCTTATCTGACAGTTAAATAAATAAGTGTTTGTAGTAAAACTGAAGTAAATTCAACATGTTGTTATCTAATACAGCGTTGAATACTTGGCAAAGTTTTAATTGATGATTAGAGCTTGTTTATTTTTCAAAGCCTAACCTTTAGTCCCCTAAAAACACTATCAATTAATGGGATGTCTAATGCCTAACCACATCAGTCTATTGACCCGGGATACTATTGCTTTAATTCTCGCAGGCGGAAAAGGAAGCCGTTTAAAACAGTTAACCACAGAGCGTGCCAAACCAGGGGTGCCTTTCGGTGGCAAATATAAAATTATTGATTTTACCTTGTCTAATTGTATGAATTCAGGGGTACGCAAAGTTAATGTATTAACGCAATATAAATCCCTGGAGCTGATATCCCATGTACAAAAAGCGTGGAGCCGTATGCCATGGCAATTGGGAGAATATGTCAATATTGTGCCGGCAGAGCAGCAGATCGGCGATTTATGGTATCCCGG
>DATCZZ010000093.1:0-2730 GCA_036525635.1 Psychromonas sp.
TGGACAACAGCAATTAGGCCTCCTACTGTGCCTGTTAATACTGCCCGTTTGCGCATTACGTTAACAGTGAATCATCAACAGAGCGACGTCGTTAACCTGGTTAATGCCATATACAGAGTGCTTAATGAGCGATAGTGTAAAATTCGATATTGATAAAATAGCCGTTGCTCACTCATTTTCTAAGGCAGCAGCACATTATGATCAGTTTGCCCAACTGCAGCGAGATATCGGCGATAAGCTTTTTTCCGCGCTGGCAGATAAACAAGCAGAGAAGGGCCTAGATCTCGGCTGTGGCACGGGTTATTTTAGTGAAAAGTTAGTTAAGCAAAATAAAGTTACCTCTCTTATTTGCTTGGATTTATCTGCCGGCATGTTGCAGTTTCTGCAAAACAATCGCAGCCTAACGGTTTCCTGTGTGCAGGGGGATATGGATCTTTTACCATTTTCCGACAATCAATTTTCCTCTATTTTTTCAAACCTGGCCATGCAGTGGAGCAGTGATTTAAAAAAAGTATTAACGCAGTTAAAACGGACATTACAAACAGGTGGCGAATTAAATTTTTCTACTTTATTGGCGGGATCATTAACTGAATTAAGTGATGCCTGGCAGGCAGTGGATCAACACCCGCATATTAATACATTTCTAACACTCAGCAATATCGAAACAATGCTCGCTCAGGTCGGTTTTACCTCGGTTACCATTCAGCGGGAAACCATCACGCTTTATTACCATAATGTGCGTGCGGTGATGCGTGATTTAAAAGGGATAGGTGCAAATCAGGTACATGGGCATAAACAACATAAGCTGCAGGGACGCTCATTAATTAATAAACTTGAGCAGGGTTATGCTCAGTACAAAACTCCGTCAGGCCTATTACCTCTTTCCTATCAGGTATGTTACATAAAAGCGATTAAATAAGATGAATAAGCCCATTAACAGCCATGTTTATTTTGTGACAGGCACAGATACAGACGCAGGTAAAACTGTTTGTTGTCAAGCGCTCCTGCAGGCTGCGAACAAACAGCAATGCACTACTTTAGCCTATAAACCGGTAGCGGCAGGGTGTGAAGAGACAAAAGATGGATTACGCAACCACGACGCGCTAGTGCTGCAAAAATACAGCAGCATCGACGTTGCTTATGATCTTGTTAATCCGATTGCATTTGCTCCCGCCATTGCCCCGCATATAGCCGCACAGTTGGAAAATGTAGAAATTGAATCGATTAGAATTTCCCAGGGATTAGAGAAATTAAAATCATTAAAGAGTGATTTAATTTTTGTTGAGGGTGCTGGTGGCTGGCGTTTACCCTTAAATTCAGACGCAACCTTATCGGATTGGGTGAAGGAGCATAAATTACCGGTGATAATAGTTGTCGGTATGAAATTGGGCTGCTTGAACCATGCGCTGTTAACCTATGAAAGCATTCTCAATGATGGGTTGAGGGTAGCAGGGTGGGTAGCCAATCAAGTACAAGACAATATGCCATATTACGCTCAAAATTTAGAGACGTTAAAGCATAAGATTAACGCGCCAATGATTGCTGAAATTCCCTACATGAACAATGTTAACCAGCAGGATCTCTCTGATTTTGTAAATTTTAATTTCACAGCCAACAAGGGAATCTAAATACACATTTATGCTTATTCTTATGTTGCAAATGTTGCTCTTGGCAAAATACGCACAAACAAACAGACCCAACCTACAATAAAGAAAATAAATTATTAATTATTCATTGAGATGCAAATAATTAATAGCAGATCAGAATACAAGTAAGTCCGGCAAGTTTTGACCTCCTGCATATTATGTAATAAGGCGCTGGCAATTCCGATTACGTTGGGGCATTAAATATTTTAGCGCGAGGACATCGCGTTTTAGCCTGTGGATAGTTTGGCGTTTGCCAGCTCGCTGAAGCAGGAGCTCGTTTTTTTGTGAGAAAACCCCGCCGGATTTAGTTTTTAACTAACCGGATTTCCTTTCCCGACTTGTCGGGCGCGTAGCGAGGTGGGGAGGATCTCAAGTGTCAGGCGCATAGGGCGTTTTATGAACAACTCCCAGTAAATTTACTCGCTTTAGTTAGCAATATTTAGATGGAGCACTAGGCGCTAATCTGTAGAGCAGCCACACTTAATATGGTGCAGGCATTAATTTGGCGAACACTGCGGTTTGCCTTATAACGCAGTCTTGAAACTTCTCTGATTTTATGCATTATGTGCCTACTTTAAGCTTAAAAAAATGAACAAATATAACAGTTTAAGGTTTTAATTAGAAAAACTCCCCCTGTCCTAAGAGGGAGTTTCTAGATCCAAATTTGGCGAACGCCTTGGTTTTTTTGGCAGGCTTTTATACTATCAGTAACCCATCAGTCTGAGCATATGTTCTGCGCTTTCAACCGCTTCTTTTCGATTGGCAATATTCATTTTTTGATATAGATTACGAATATGTGTTTTAATTGTTGTTCCTGCAACATCCAGTTCCTGTGCGATCTGTTCATTACTGAATCCGGAATAAATCAAACCTAGAACCTGCCACTCCCTTTGTGTCAAAGGACTGGTTCGAACCAGCTCTGGAATGTCCGGGTGGTTAACTAGCCTGTCTACAAAGTTCTCATCGAAATGTATTGAGCGACTTCTCTGCTTGCTCGAGATCTCTTTTAGTAGTTGCTGAGCTCGGTGTTTTTCCAGCTCGCTCAATGTCGCTTTACACATTAGTTTTTGAAGCAAATGTTCGA
>DATCZZ010000094.1:0-4067 GCA_036525635.1 Psychromonas sp.
ATTTGCCAAACCCAAAAACCTATGTGCAGGGAGAGGAGATCCCATATCAATCTGAGGAGATAACAAATTCAGCGATGCAGGAACGAGCAGATCTAAATAAAGTGATTAAACAACGCCATGAGCGGCAATAACCGGTAGTTGCAGATTGAGAGTCGCCCTGCTCCAAGGCCATGCATAAAGGAAGGAGACCAAAAGCGGATAACCATCTGCACACTATCCCGCAGGTTGTTATCAGCAAGTACAGTGTTACACTGGCTGAAAAATGAGCGGGCATGTGAGTTAAGTGGTTGATAAAGGCATGAGCAAAATTTATTGGCCCTTAGCTTATACAACGTTGTTCCTATTATAGTTAAACTGTTGGACTATCTTCTATGAAATATATTGGCGCACATGTAAGTGCTTCCGGCGGCGTATTTAACGCCCCTAAAAATGCCCACGAGATTGGTGCAACAGCATTTGCTTTATTTACAAAAAATCAACGTCGCTGGCAAGGCACTCCCCTCGATGCAGCGACTATCGATAAATTTAAAACGGCTTGTGCACGCTATCATTTTCTTCCGGAGTTTATACTTCCCCACGATTCCTACTTGATTAATCTGGGCCATCCGCAACAGCAGTCTTTAGATAAATCCAAAAATGCATTTTTGGATGAAATGCGACGCTGTGAACAGTTAGGTCTGACCCTGTTAAATTTTCATCCCGGCAGCCATCTCAAGGAGATCAACGAAGATGATTGCCTGCTGCGCATCGCCGAATCAATCAATTGGGCATTACAGCAAACAAGCTCGGTGAAAGCCGTTATTGAAAATACAGCGGGACAGGGGACTAACTTGGGGTACCGTTTTGAACAGTTAGCCAGCATTATCGAGCATGTTGAGGATAAAGCCAGGGTTGGCGTGTGCATTGACACCTGCCACACCTTTGTCTCCGGTTATGATCTGCGCAGCAGAGAGGCTTGCCAGGAAACCTTTAAGGCCTTTGCAAATATTGTCGGTTTTGAGTTTTTAAGCGCCATGCATATTAATGACAGCAAAGTAGCACTAGGCAGCAGAGTAGACCGCCATGCCTCCTTAGGGGCGGGAGAAATTGGCTGGGATTGTTTTAAATATATTATGCAGGACAAACGATTTGACAATATGCCATTAATACTGGAAACAACCGATCCGAGCATTTGGCCACAGGAAATACAACAATTAAAAAAATGGGCGCAAGGCAGTTAAACTGCCTGAAAATAGACAGCTATATTATTTATATAAAATTAGTAAAAGTAGTGCTTTATCGCTTGCAAACTGTTTTTATTATTACAATAATAAATTTGTGATTTAGATCCCAATGAGATGTGGTTCAGTGCTGAATTGGGCTTTGTGTTGTGGTCCAATTTATCTAATTCTTGAACAACTCTTATTGTGCATACGGTGATTTACCCGAGGAGCAAAATGCTTATATTTCAATCACTTAAATACATCATTGAATCTTACCTTTCTCCTCAGCAATGTGAGTTTATTGAGCGTGCCTACCGCTTTGCTTATCTTGCGCATGAGGGTGTTAAACGGGCCAGTGGCGAACCTTATATTACCCATCCGGTTGAAGTAGCGACAATTCTTGCTGAGATGAAACTTGATCATGAAGCAATAGCCGCGGCTTTACTGCATGATGTCCTGGAAGATACTGATACAACCTATGAAGATATTGCAAAGGCTTTTAACCCCAGTGTTGCAGAATTGGTTGAGGGAGTGACTAAGTTAGATAAGGTCAATTTTAAAACTCACCAGGAAGCCCAGGCCGAAAATATCCGTAAAATGCTGATCGCAATGTCCAAAGATTTCCGCGTGATGTTAATCAAGCTTGCCGATCGTGTCCACAACATGCGCACATTAGGCTCCCTTCGCCAGGATAAACGACGCCGTATCGCCAAAGAAACATTCGAAATATTTACTCCGATAGCAGACAGGTTAGGCCTTCACCACCTCAAAAATGAATTGGAGCATTTAGCTTTCAAAGCACAAAATACAGCGCGTTATAATGTATTGAAAGAGGCCATCACCAAAGCCCGAGGGAATCGCAAGGACTTTATCCAGAATATCTGTAATGAGATCTCGGAGAAACTACAATCTCTGCCAATTGAAGCAAAGGTAATTGGCCGTGAAAAACACCTGTACAGTTTATATACCAAGATGCGTCAGAAAGGTTGCCAGTTCCATGATGTAATGGATGTTTATGCTTTTCGAATTATCGTCAAAGATCTGGACAGCTGTTATCGTGCTTTAGGCCAAATACACCATCTTTATCAACCTAAATTAGGCCACTTTAAAGATTATATCGCGATACCTAAAGCCAATAGTTACCAATCAATACACACAACTCTGCTTACCCATCATGGTGTTAATATCGAGGTGCAAATCCGTACCGAAGATATGGATGCGGTGGCCAAATATGGTATAGCGGCACATTGGAGTTACAAAGAGGGTAGTAATAATAAGAAAATGACCGCCCAGTTACAAACGCGCAACTGGTTCCAGGGGCTGTCGGATCAGGAAGATTATAAAACGAACTCTGTTTTACTGTTAGAAAACATAAAGCAAGAGTTAGGCGACAATGAGATACACGTTTTGACCCCGCAGGGGAAAATCATTGTCTTGCCTGCGCAAGCGACACCTGTTGATTTTGCCTATGCCTTGCATACCAAAATTGGACACAGATGTATCGGCGCAAAAGTAGATAAAGAGTTTTCCTTATTGAGTAATAAATTAGAAAGTGGCCAAACCATTGAGATAATTACCTCGGAGAAAGAGCAGCCTTGTGGAGACTGGTTAAATTTTGTCGCTACCCATAAAGCACGTCTCAACATTCGCCAATACCTTAAACAACTCCCCAAAGAGTATACCATTCCAGAAGGCAGGCGTTTATTAAAACAAGCGCTTGGTGATACCAATTTAACCGATATCTCGCAACAGAATATCGACAAAGTACTTGCCGACCACCACCTTAGTGATTTTAATTCTTTATTAGATGAAATCGGCAGTGGTAAATTGATGAGTATTATTGTGGCGCGTCGCCTACGGGGGAATGCCGCTGAATTAACAGAATCAGAGCTTAAACAGCAAAACAGGCGCAGCGCGATTAAAGGCACTGAAGATATGATGGTTTCTTATGCCAAGTGCTGTAAACCCTTACCAGGCGATGCCATTGTGGCGCATACCAGTCCAGGTAGAGGTTTGGTTGTGCATACCAAACAGTGCCACAATGTGGCCGGCTTTGCCGGTGAATTAGACAAATATATTCCGGTTGAATGGGACATGAACTTCATGAATCAGTTTGAATATTCAACCGATCTGATAATCACTATGGTTAATCACAAAGCGGGGCTTGCCAAGCTGTTCAACATCATTGCTAAATGTAATGCGAATGTTGTTAATATCAGAACAACGGAATTACCTGATCATCTCTACTTGATAAATTTAACCCTGGTGGTTATTAACAGGATCCATCTGTCTAAGGTGATGCGCCAGATTAAAAAACTGACCTGTGTTAAAAGCGTTAAACGCAGTAATCAAAAAGACAAGTTAAAGAGGAACTCACAGTGAAAATTTTCAAGCAGATCTCCCTATTATTAATCTCTCTGTCGCTTTTCGCCTGTGCCGCAAAAACAGTAAACAGCATGGAAGCGCAAAATATAGAGTTATCACAACTCCAAAAAGAGTGGCAATTAGTGAGTATTGACGGGCAGCTTATCCCCCCCGAGATCAGCTCAACCTTAAATGTTGATATGCAGGCACAGGCAACTGGAAAACTTGCCTGCAACAACTTTTTTGGCACATTGGCATTAAAAGATAATACCCTGAGGATTGCTCCGATGGGCAGCACGCGCATGTTCTGCTCTGAGCCAATGAATGCTATTGAAATGGTCGTTGCAAGTGTGTTAAACGACTGGTCGGAGATTAAGTTGGCGGGCAGTGAATTAACCCTGTCAGGTAAAACACACACCCTCACCTACCGCGCTAACTAGTCCCTAAACACAAAAGAAATGATTGGTTGGTTATCTGTAGGGGTAATTTTCTAAACGAAGG
>DATCZZ010000095.1:0-4503 GCA_036525635.1 Psychromonas sp.
CATTTTATATTTTTACACCATAATGATAATGAGAATGTAAAAACCAGCAAAAATGAACTAGATTTTAAACTGGCACTAACTAATACAGCAACTGGCGGCAGCTGTTTTTCCAAGGAGTTCGACGGCGATATGGGTTGTAAACAAATTAGAAATGCTCGGATCATCCTACTGACCGGCACGGATGAAGAGACTAAACGTCAGGAGCTGAAAGACTATTTCAATCAGACCTGGACTCTGTATGAATCACTTTTTGCAGTCATTAACAATGATCCAGCTTATTTTAAAAAAGCGGAGCCGCTTCGCCACCCGCTGATCTTCTACTTTGGCCACACTGCGGCTTTTTATATCAACAAATTAAAGCTGGCAAAGCTGATAGAGCATCGGATAAATGAAGAGTTTGAAGCTATGTTCGCAATTGGTGTTGATGAGATGTCCTGGGATGATCTCGATGAAACACACTACCAGTGGCCGGCAGTCGATGCGGTGCGAAATTACCGCGCCCAAGTTAGGCAGCGGGTTAACGCATTTATTGAAGAGATGCCGCTGGCATTACCCATCCGCCAGTCCTCTCCGGCCTGGATTATTTTAATGGGCATTGAACATGAACGTATTCATCTCGAAACCTCATCCGTGATTATCCGTCAGCTCGCGCTTGACGATGTTACTCCCCACCCTCAATGGCAGGCCTGTACCGATATTGGCAAAGCAGAGCCCAACTGCCTGGTTCCTGTCACTGGAAAAAAAATCATTTTAGGTAAGAGAGAGGATGATCCCACCTTTGGATGGGACAATGAGTACGGCGAACAGCACTTTACAGTCAGAGATTTTAAAGCAGCTAAATACCTTGTTTCCAATCAGGAGTATCTGGATTTCGTCAAAGCCGGCGGCTACTCTCAGTCGCGCTATTGGAATAAGGAGGGGCAAGCATGGCTGTCTTACACAAAAGCGGCCATGCCGCGCTTTTGGCGTTATCGGGACGGCAAGTGGCTACAGCGTAACTTAACGGAGGAGATCTCCCTGCCGCTTAACTGGCCTGTTGAAGTTAATCAGTTAGAAGCTAAAGCATTCTGTAACTGGAAAGCAGAGCAGGCTGGAGCAGCAATCCGTCTGCCGAGCGAAGCTGAATGGTATATTTTACGAGAAAATATCAGCACAGATTCACCGCAATGGGCGGAGGTGCCGGGTAATATACAGCTTGAATATTTTGCCTCCTCCTGTCCGGTGAACCGCTTTGAACATAACGGTTTGTACGATATTGTCGGTAATGTATGGCAATGGACTGAAACGCCGATTGATGGCTTTAATGGTTTTCAGGTTGATCCTTTATATGATGACTTCTCTACTCCTACCTTCGATGGTAAACACAATCTGATTAAAGGGGGATCATGGATCTCCACGGGCAATGAGGCTATCAGTACTGCTCGCTATGCCTTCCGGCGACACTTCTACCAGCATGCCGGATTCAGGTATGTTGAGTCAGAGCAGGATCCTGCCTCTATGGCCAGGGTAAATATTTATGAAACTGATCAGCTTATCTCTCAATACCTTGAATTTCACTACGGAGCTGAATATTTCTCTGTTCCCAATTTTTGTGTCAACGCTGTACAGCAATGCCTGCAGGAGATTCAACCGCTAAATACCGGCAAAGCGCTGGATATAGGTTGCTCTGTTGGCCGCGCCACTTTTGAGTTGGCCAAAACTTTTACCCATGTAGACGGTATTGATTTTTCAGCCCGGTTTATTCAGCAAGCCTATGCACTGGCCGAACATGGCAAAAAACGCTATACCATTTGCACGGAAGGGGAGCTGGTTGAATATAAGAGTATCTCTTTAGCGCAAATGGGGTATGAGCTTCTGCTTCATAAGGTCAATTTCATTCAGGGAGATGCCTGTAATCTGAAAGCACGGTATTCAGGCTATGATCTTATCTATGCCTCGAATCTTATCGATCGCCTCAATGATCCTAAACATTTTCTTGCCGGCATCCAGCAGCGCATTAACAGCGGCGGCTATCTGGTTATAACGTCCCCATACACATGGCTGGAAGAGTATACCGACAAAGACAAATGGTTGGGCGGAATTAAGCTCAACGGTGAAAACTTCACCACCTTGGACGGATTAACTGCAGCGCTGAGCTGTAACTTTGAGCTAATCGCCGTCAAAGAGATCCCCTTTGTTATCCGCGAAACGCAACGCAAGTTTCAGCACACTATCTCGGAAATGACAATTTGGCGAAAGCGTGAATTGATAGCCAATCCACGCTGAAAATTAATTGTGAACAGGTCACCAGTGTTAACTGTTTTTAATGATTGAGATGGTCTAAGTTTATCGATAAAGAAAGGTCAGACCCTAATAATCAGAATGCTGTTTGATGCACAGCTCAGCAAATTCCAAGGAGAAAGCATGACAAGTAAAAAAGCACAACTTCCGTATCATTATGAGTCGATGAGGCAGAGGTACCCGGATCTCAGTGATGCACTTGCGGATCTCGGCAGTGCTGTTCGCAAAGCCGGTCCAATTGATCTCAAGACGGGACATCTGATTCAGCTTGCAGCCGCAGCAGCAATTCGCTCAGAAGGGGCAGTTCAAAGTCATACCAGACAGGCTCTTGAGGCTGGTGCTGCGGATGAGGAGATACAGCACGCCGTACTTCTTCTCATAAGTACAATAGGTTTTCCTGCAGTTTCTGCCGCGCTGAGCTGGGTCGATGGAGAGTTGGCAAGAAGGGAATAGCGAACAGGCGTCTCCATGCGATTTTTTTGTTTTGTCTGACATTATATGTTAATGAAAAATGAAGGGTAACAGTCACAAAAGCATGAAGCAGCACCAATTTGCCAGGCAGCCTGTCGCTATTCGGATATTTTGACCAAACTAGGATCGATTCCATACTGCCCGGCCAGATATCGCAGGTAGCTAAGATCTTCGCACATGCTTTTACTGGGTTCATCGGATATTTTCGCGACCGGCTTGCCGTTGGCAGCGACCATTTTGATAACGATATCGAGTGGCACGTTGCCGACATCGTTCATCAGGTTGGTGCCGATACCGAAGGAGATTCTTGCCCGCCCATTGAAGCGTTTCCAAATTTCAAGCATCCGCGGAAAATTTAACGAATCACTGAATACCAGCGTTTTGCTGCGCGGGTCAATCTTCATCTGCTGATACATTCGAATCGCCTTCTCCCCCCACTCAAACGGACAGCCGCTATCATGACGCAGGCCATCGTAGAGCTTGACGAAGTAGGGATCGGAAAAATCCCGGATAAAGGAGTCCATTGAATAACAGTCGGTCAGAGCGATCCCCAAACGGCCGCGATATTCCTGCACCCAGCCTTCCAGCGCTGCTTTCTGGGCATCAGCCAAGCGGGTGACCGCCTGCCAGCTCTGGAACCATTCATGGGCCATGGTACCGATCGGAGGCAGGCCCAGGGTGCGTGCAAAATGCACGCTGCTGGTGCCGGAAAAACAGCCGGGTAACTGCTGCTTCAGCGTGACTAGTACCTCCTCCTGCCAGGCTTTACTGGCACGACGCCGGGTGCCGAAATCGATGAAACTAAAGCCGGACAGATCATCCTCAGCTTGCAGAAGGGCTATCTTCGCAGCCAGCTTTTCCCGGGCCAGGCTCAGATCAATACCGCCACAATGCACAAAAGTATGCAGTTCGCTGATAATTGCCAGTGTATAGATCTCCAGCAGGGTGACGTGCAGCAACGGCCCGCGAAAACGCAGGTTAAGATCTTCCCCCTTCGGCTGTAAGTGGACAAAGCGCATGTCCAGTTTAAATATGCGCAGAAACTCGATAAAATCAGGTTTAAAATAGGGGAACTGGGCCAGATAATTGAGCTCTTGATCGCGAAAGGATAGCGTGCAGACATGCTCAAGCTGACGCAGGATTTCCGGGATAAGCATCGCCAAATCAAAACCGTTGCGGTTGCGGCAGGCGAATTTCCATTCGACATCGACCAGGCGGAACTCCGCCGTATGGTAGTAGGCCTGCAGCATAGTGATCTTGTAGAGATCGGTGTCCATCAGTGAGTCAATCAGCCAGCGATCCATTTTTTCAATACTCATCGCAGCTCCAACTCGCCACTGTTAGCAATTAGCTCGGCACCCTCAGCAAGCATGGTTGCACAGGCAGCTTTACTCGTTTCGCTGGCTACCCCACGGCAGGCACCCAGATTAACAATTACCCGGAATCCGGCTCGGCAGAGCTGCAGTACGGTGGTTTTAACACAGTAATCTGTTGCCAGACCACCGACAATAACCGTTTCTACCTGCCGTTCATGCAGCCATTCAATCACGCCGCTGCTTTCTCTCTCGGCAAGATCCAGATAGCAGGCGCCATAAGGGTGCTTGAGAGGATCCTCCCCTTTGGTAACCAAAAAATCATAATCCGACTCTCCCGGTAATCCGGGAATAAGCCGGTTTCCTTCCGTGCCAACCACGCAGTGCGCCGGCCACTTGATATCTAAATTGGGATAATTTCCGGCAACGGGAGTCATTA
>DATCZZ010000096.1:0-4753 GCA_036525635.1 Psychromonas sp.
TTCATCACTTCAACAACATCCTGCATCAGTTGGGCATGTGCCACGCCCCCAATACAAGATAAAAGGCTTAAAAAGTTTAAATAACTTTTTAAGGTCTTTTGTATAAGATTAGCACTAAAAAAATCATTTATTCGCTGACAAATAAATGATTTTTATTAATCTCGCGATGAACCTTATAGCAAGTACATTAAAGTTCTGATCTTCTCTTTGGCCGGAACGGCAATGAAAGATAAACTGGCCAGATTAAGCTGCAATTTGTGTAATAAAATGCCAAGGCAGGTTTTTAGGGGGATTTGGCAGCCAACTGCATTGCCCATGGTAGGCCCGGTTAAGAGAGGAGTCGGCTCTGAGTCATGTTTAAAAAATGGTAAACAGCTCCAATTATTCCTGAATCATTATAAAATTTACAACTTTCAATGCTGACAAAATCAGCAACGGAGAAATCCTTTATTGGATCTTGAGAGTCGATTATTTGTTGGAATTTTTGTTTAATTTCAGTAAATATTTCATCTCGGCCGCTAATCGCTCCGCCAATGATTATTTTTTCCGGGTTTAAAATAAAGGTCAAGTTGTATAATCCTATCGCGATGCTCTGATAAAATTTATCAATCACTTTTTGGGCAATCAGATCGCCCTGCTGTGCAAATCGGTATACGTCTTCACCTGATATTTCTGCGATATCTAAATTCCCTTTTGCATTAGCATAAGCCTCTCTTAGGCCGGATCTTACCGAAGCGGTTTTGCTCATACTGGCATTCTCTGGGTGTTCAGATTCAAAGACGTTATTTATCAACATATAACCAAATTCCCCCGCCATATAATTATGCCCTCTGGAAATTTGATTATTGATACAAATGGCTCCGCCAATACCGGTCCCAATAGTAATACAGATAAAATTTGCGATGTTTTGTGCATTGCCCAGCCATTTTTCAGCCAGCGCGGCACAGTTAACATCATTGTCAAGTTCAACAGGTAAAGCGAGTTTTTCAGTCATAATTTCTTTGAAATTGATACCGTAAAAATCAACAATGGCACCGCCTGTCTGCAAATATCCTGTCTGTACATTTACAAACCCCGGCATAGAAAAAGCAGCACCAGCCAACTCAAAATGCGCTGCATATTTTTCTTTAATCTTGACGATATTGGCAATAATACTGCTGCCTTGCAGATCTGTAGTAACCTTATCCTTCACCAAAATATTGGCGTTTTCATCCAACACGCCAAACTTAATGGTTGTACCGCCAATATCAAAAGCCAAATAATATTTCATACTATTTTCTCTTACCTGCTGAATTGAATTAGGACTCAAAAATCTTGCTTGTTAAAATCAACGAGAGCTGTGTTGTTTTCAATCCAACGCCTTGCTCTCATTAATTCTGCATCTTCAAGTGGCTTGGATATATAACTTAGCAGGTTTTACATTTTTTCTAATTTGTGTTCAATTTCTCTTATTTTACTGGCGACCACAGATTCCAAATGTTTTAAATCACTTAGTACCTGCATTTTTATCTCTTTCTCTTCTTTCACATGTTCGGTAAGCATATCGAGCTCTTTGATAACATAACGTAATGTCGTGTTGATTTCAGATACGTTTCTAAATCCGGGGCTGCCGTGCTCCCCGTGTATTTTTTTTCTCTGCCTTGGAAACTTAAACTTTAGACTTTTAGCTATAAACTGGCGCGAAGATTTCCGGAAATATATTTTCAGAATATCATTATCACCTTCCTGGCGAAGCGTATATCTATCTATATCTTCATGATTTACAACGCCAATATTCTTTAAGTTTGGATACATAATAATTCCTTAAGATGAATGGTAAACTGCTGCCATATTGAACAATTAAACTGAGTGAAAAGTAAATTCATCGAATCACTCTCAGCTTACAGCTTTAGCCGCCCCCCTCAACATTTTCAACGTAATATATCTAAACTATTAGACCTTGCTTACATTCTTTCAAGAACAATTAACTTATTGATCTGCGTGAACTACTTCAGGATGCAAATTTTCGGTTTAAAAGGCATCCTGCTAACAGCCCTTTTAGGCGAAGAAATAGTTAGCTCTCTTTTTCAAAAAACAATAAAAGCGGCTTTCCCTTGTTCGATTTTTTTCTGTTTCAGTCATAAACTATTTCATCGGCAGTTACGTATCCCCATAAGCAGGCAGTTCACTGAACGAACTATCACAAAACTGGATTTTAAAAACTTTTTATGGATTGCCTTTACCCGACACTGTTTAACCAACAAGAATGAGGTCACTATGTTAACTCCACAGGATCCTGAAATAACAAAAAATCACCCTATACCGCAAGAAGCCTTCGATTGGTATGACGAGTATGCCCATGGATTGATGGACAGACGGACATTTATGAAAAAACTCTCGACCCTGGTTGTCGCCGGATTTTCGATGACCATGCTTGCATCTGCATTAATGCCCAATTACGCCCTTGCGGAGCAGGTCTCTTTTAATGACCCGGATATAAAAGCTGAATATAAGAGTTTTCCATCCCTGCAAGGCCATGGAGAAGGACGTGGGTATTTGGTTACACCTAGCAATTTGACAGGTAAAGCAGCTGTTGTTTTAGTGGTTCATGAAAACCGGGGGCTTAATCCCTATATCAAAGATGTAGCACGACGTTTGGCAAAAGTTGGCTTCATTGCCTTTGCTCCGGATATATTGCACACACTGGGTGGTTATCCGGGCAATGATGAAGAGGGCAAGAAAATGCAAAGCTCGATGGATAGAGCAAAAATAGAACAAGATTTTATTGCCGCGGCGCTGTTTTTAAAAGAGCACCCATCAGGCAATGGCAAATTAGGTGCTGTAGGTTTCTGTTTCGGTGGTTATATTGTCAATATGCTGGCGGCCACTATTCCCGACAGTTTAGATGCTGCAGTGCCATTTTACGGTACACCGGCGGCAAAAGTCTTACGCAAAAACATTAAAGGTCCCTTAATGTTTCATTTTGCCGGGCTGGATAGCAGAGTAAATGCCACCTGGCCTGAATATGAAGAAGAGTTAAAATCCCAGAATATTGACTACGTCGTACATCTCTACCCGAAAATGAATCATGGCTTCCATAATGACTCAACGGCGCGTTATGACGCAGAAAATGCGGAGCTTGCATGGCAGCGTACCATTGCGTTTTTTAACAAGTACCTTATCTAAATATACGGTTTTTTGTGCAACTATTCCCAAGCCACTTGAAGATACAGATTCAAGTGGCTTGGGAATATAAACTTACTGATTGATTTTTAAATCAATTTCCAAGCAAACTTCATAAAATTGTCATGAATAGCTTTTATTCTTATCAATAAAATTGATAAGAAAGAAAATAAAATGTCATATTTA
Organism: Psychromonas sp.; assembly: GCA_036525635.1. Lineage (GTDB taxonomy): Bacteria > Pseudomonadota > Gammaproteobacteria > Enterobacterales > Psychromonadaceae > Psychromonas. The sequence continues at coordinate 3,349 of DATCZZ010000096.1, forward strand.
ACCGATCTATCACTTGATAGGATCATTCATGGTAAAAACCTAAGCGTTTATTTTCAGCCTATTATTGAAAATAACGCACGCAATATTTGTGGCTATGAAGCATTAATACGCGGCCCTATTAACACCCCTTTTCATTCTCCTGTCGCACTATTTGCAGCCGCAGGCAAGCAGGGGCGATTAGTGGCGCTGGAACTGTTATGCCGGGAACTGTCGATCCTGCGATTTACAAAACTTAATCTATCGGGAAAATTATTTCTCAATGCCAGCCCAGCAACGCTTTTTCAGCCGAATTTCCGATCCGGACGAACATTAAAGATGCTGCAAAAAATTGGCCTTGATCCTGGACGCGTGGTCATTGAATTAACCGAACACAGTCCTTTAGAAAATTATGAAGCAGTACGAGCCGCCCTGAAACATTATAAGGAGATGGGATTTGAAATCGCGATGGATGATTTAGGCTCCGGTTATTCAGGGCTGCGTATGTGGTATGAATTACGACCTGATTACGTGAAAATTGATCGTCATTTTATAGGTAATATTGATACAGACAAGGTCAAGCAGCAGTTTGTGCATTCGATAAAAAATATCGCACTGGAGCTAAACTGCAAAGTGATTGCCGAGGGGATTGAGACCGAATCAGAGTTTCAATTTATTAAAAAAATCGGCCTGCCATTTTCTCAAGGGTATCACCTGGCCCGCCCTGCATTATTACCTATCAGATGCTTAACAGCAGATTTTTTTAGTCAAAGAAGGCTCACAATGCAACCGTCAAAAAGACTTGTCTCATCCGCAACCGTGGGGGCGATATCGCAACATGTTGACGCCATTAGCATGTCAACAACGGTAGAATCTATCGCTAACCTGTTTAATAAAAATCCGGAACTTGAAACTATTCCCGTCGTTGCTGAAAAAAAACCGCTCGGTTTAATCCGCCGTCACTGCCTTGCAAATCTATTTTTTTCACAACATGACAAAACGCTTGCAGGTAAAAAGAGTATCGCTTCATTGATAGATAGCCACGTGCTGCTATTGGAAGATGAGTTGCCTATTGAGCAGGCTAGCGGTTTAATTAGTGAGCAAGCGGAAAAGCAAAAAACAGTAGAGTTCATTATCACCCGCAAAGGGGAATATCAAGGAATCGGCTCAGTTATCGATCTTCTTAAAATCATGACTAACCTGCAAATAGAAAACGCTCGTTACGCAAACCCGTTAACTTTATTGCCGGGTAATGTTCCAATGAACAAACATCTGGAGCAGCGATTTAAAGGAGGGTCAGCATTTGTTGTCTGTTACATCGATTTAGACAATTTCAAGCCTTACAATGATTGTTACGGGTATGAGAAAGGTGATCAGATTATCACCGGTCTTGCTGATATTTTGCGAGAAATAGTCACAGACAGAGATG